>JAPUIN010000191.1 GCA_027297005.1 Acidobacteriota bacterium | reverse complement strand
GAGAGCTGCGCCGCCGACTGCGGACAGGCGAAGCGACGTATCAGAGGAGGTGATCCAGTGCAGGGTCGGAAAGGCGTGGATCCGCTCGATCGCCGTGGCATCGGCCGCGCGCAGACGAGCCAGATGATCGGCCACCGGGAGCAGGCCGCGGGATCCGGCCAGGTCGACGATCTGGACCGCAAGGGACAGAAAGGCGGCCAGGTAAACGAAGCCGAGGCCGGTGCGGAACAGGAGGACGGTCCGGCCGCGCCGCGGTGCGGTGGCGTCCGGGGGGAGCGTGTCAGCCGGCGGCACGACGCTTCATGAGAATCATGGAGAGATCGTCGTGTGGGGGGCGTCCCTCCATGAATCGCTCGATCTCCTGCAGCATCCGCTCGCCTGCGCGCTCGACCGTGAGATCGCGCAGCCCGGGAAGAAGCTGGCGGATCCGGGCGGTGCCGAATTCCTGATCGGCAGTGTCACGGGCCTCCACGAGCCCGTCGGAGAAAATGATCAGGAGATCGTCCTCCGCGAATTCATGCGTCATCTCGGTGTAGTTCTCATCGGGAAGCATGCCGAGCGGCCGTCCCGACGCCGGCAGCGACTCGATGCCGCCGGATCGGACCAGGAGGGGGGGGTTGTGCCCCGCGTTGAGAACGTGGATCCGATCGCTTCCCGGATCAAGGCGCATGCAGACGAGCGTCGCGAACCGATTGTCGAGTCCGTCCCGATAGAGGATCGTATTGAGTCGCGCGCCGAGCTCGGAGAGGGAAGGACAGCCTGGCGCGATCGCCCTGAGCGTCGCCTGCAGCTTGGCCATCAGGAGCGCAGCGCCCAGGCCCTTCCCCGCGACGTCGCCGAGGGTGACCAGCATGCCCCCCGCATCGAGCGCGAGATAATCGAGCAGGTCCCCCCCGACATCGTTCGCCGGTCTCGTATGTCCCCAGATCGACCATCCGGGAATCGTCGGATGGTGACGTGGGAGAAGCGCCAACTGCACCTGGCGGGCCACCTCGATCTCATCACGGGCGAGAAGCTTGTCCCGGAGCTCGAACATCAGGATGAAGAAGAGGATCACGAAGCCCCATGGTCGCAGGTTCGTGCCGAACCCTGCCTCCCCAATGCCGATCTCGGTGCGGCCGAGCAGAAAGAAGAGGAGCGCGATGACAAGCAGGATGCGGCGGACGGGGGAAAGCCTGAGCAGCAGATTCCGCAGGATCCAGAGGCTCATCTTGAAGAACCGCCCGACGCGTCCCATGCTGTCGAGACGCGAGCGCTCCTCGTCGCTTAAATAGAAATCGTACAGTCCCTTCAGGTCGCGCCTGACGGTGCCGGGAAAATCACGCGCGCGAAAGCCCCCGAACAGGTCGTCCTTGATTGAAGACGCGCGCCGGCCCGCACCACCCGGTTTTTCATTCGGCTGCATGATGGGCGGATCCTACCCTAAAGCCGTCCGTCCGGGATCAACGTCAGGCATCCGGGAGGACGGGCGGCGCTTTGCGGGTTGCGGCGATCACGGCTACGATGAGCGCCATGCCGCAAACGAGACCCGAACTGCTGATCCTGCGCGCGGGCCACACGGCGTCCGAGGTGATCCGCGAGCACGGTGATTACGACCGGTGGTTCACCGATCGCATGGAAGGTCTCGGCTGCCGGTACACCGTCCATCAGGTGCCCGAGGATGGTCTCCCCGGAACGGACCGGTACGATGGAGTGCTCGTCACCGGCACGGCCGATTCGATTCTGGATCGGGCTCCGTGGATGCAGACACTCGGGGAGTTCCTGGCACGGGATGGGACGGACGGTCCGCCGGTGCTGGCGGTCTGTTTCGGTGCGCAGCTCGCGGCCGTCGCGCTCGGCGGGCGCGCGGCGCGGAATCCGACGGGCTGGGAGATCGGGACCAGCACGGTCGACCTCAACCGATCGGGGCTGGCCGATCCTCTCTTCGCGGGCCTTCCCGTGCGGATCGAGGTTCAGTCGAGCCATGAGGACGCGATCACGGCGCTCCCTCCGGGGGTCACGTTGCTCGCCGGGAACGACGCTTCGGCGGTTCAGGCGTTCGCCCGCGGGCTGCGTCTGCGCGCGGTTCAATTTCATCCCGAGGCGACCGGGGGACTCATCCGAACCTTGATCCGGATGCGCCGCCCGGGGTTGGAGAAGGATGCATGCATCCGGCTGGGCGTCGATCCGGAGGCGGCGCGCCACCACGTCGATCGACTTGAGCGATCCGTACGCGAGTCGGAACACGGCCGGCGCATCCTCGAGAACTGGGTGCGCCGTTTCGTTCTAGAAAGAAAGAAGGTCCAGAAGGGATGAGGGGTCGACGCGTGCCCATCCGATGCGCGCACCCCAGTGAAGGTGCGCTCCGGTGACGCGGCCGGTGGCGCCGACCCGTCCGACCGGTGCACCGGAGGCGACCTCCTCGCCGGCGACCACGTCGATCCTGGACAGGTGGGCGTAAAGTGTATAAACGCCTCCGCCGTGGTCGAGCACGACGAGGTTCCCCGAGAAATAAAGCTCCTCGGCCACGACGACGCGTCCCCGGACCGCCGCCTCGACGACGGTCCCCGTTGGAGCCGACAGATCGATGCCGGAGTGCGGGCTGCGGGGCCGGCCGTTGAAGATCCGGCGCCGGCCGAAGTTCCTTCCCTTAACGCCCGGGAGCGGCCGGTTCACGGTGCCGTCGAACAGTCGATCCGGAGTGGCGCTGGCCCAGATCGCCTTGAGCATCTTCGCTTCACGCGCAATCCGTTTCTGGACCCTGGGTGGAGGCTCGACGTATTCCTTCGCAACCTTCAAGCGTTCGGTCGGGTAGTCCTTCGGATCGACACGGACCTCGACGCGACGGGAGAGCGGTTCAACGCCAGCCCGTTCGACGCGGACGGTCAGCAGATGCACCCCCGGCTTCGTCAGCAGGTCGGCGCCGGCGAAGGCGATTCGCTCGGCGGGATTGGGGCCGGACAGGAACTGCACCGGGTGACCGAGGAAATCACCCGACACCTTCGATCGCGCATCCACCCCCCGAACGATCACCCGCATCGGCGTTCCGGGCGTCAGTTGTCGCGGCTCGACATCGACCGTCAGGAGCACCGCAGCGGCCAGCGCCAGAATCGTCGTCATCTCCCGCCTCTCCTCGGATCGTTCCCGACCCAACATGGGCCGCGAGGTCGATTATGGCAAGCGGGATCGATCCCGGCAACTACCCGGGCGGATGCCCGGCCACAGTGCTAGAGTATCGGTTCTTCGAGGAGCCGCTGATGATGCACAGGAGCCTGGCCGGGTATTGCGTCGGGTCGCGTTCGGGACGCCACGCATTACCCGGCCAGGCTCCTCGAGCATCTCTTTTCGCCATCGCCGCAGCCCTCTTGGTCCTCTGCTGGGCGTGCGGGCAGCACGAGCCGGAGACGCCCGCAGGATCGATCCGGACCGAGGACCTGCGCGGCTCACCCCTCTACATCGTCCTCGAGCCGGAAGCGATCCCCTCGATCGATGAACCCCGGTTCGTGTCGGCCGCCGAGGCGACCTTTCTGCAGGAGTATGAGCCGGTTCTCGGTGTATTCGACGGGAACGTCGCGAAGGCTTACTCCATCTGGCAACTCGACCATCACGAGATCGTCAACGACATGCTCGGCGACACTCCAATCGCGGCCACCTGGTGACCGCTCGCCGGGACGGGCGTCGTGTACGCCCGCAGCGTGGATGGGCAGACCCTCTCCCTCGGCGTCTCCGGCTCGCTCTGGAAGGATGCCCTCATCATGCATGATCGCCAGACCGGATCGCTCTGGACGCAGGTCACCGGCGAGGCGCTGCGCGGTCCGCTTGAAGGCATGAGGCTCAGGAAAATCCCTTCCGTCATGACGACCTGGGGGCGTTGGAAACGTGAGCATCCCGACACGCTCGCGCTCGTTCGTGACGAGGAGGAGGTCCGTCCGGATCACTACCACGAGTACCAGACGTCCAAGAAAATCGGCATCTTCGCGACGAAGAATCCGGACGAGCGACTGGGCGGTAAGCACCCAATCCTCGGCCTCGCTCCTGACCAACTGGGGGAGCACGGCGCCGTCGCATACGTGATGGAGCGGTTCGATCTGCTGCAGGACGAGGTGGCGGGGAGGCCGATCGTCGTCGTGGCCGATCCGGAACAGAACGTGTCCGGCCGCATCTTCCTCAGATCGGATGGAGAGAGCGTTTTGACCTTCCAGCACACCGGAGGGAGGCTCAATCGCGTGGTCGATGAGCAGACCGGCACCATCTGGAACCTGCTCGAGGGGGTCGCCGTCGAGGGTCCTCTGAGCGGGCACCGCCTGGAGACGATTCCCTCGGTGCCTGCGTACTGGTTCGCCTGGGCCGCCT
>JAPUIN010000190.1 GCA_027297005.1 Acidobacteriota bacterium | reverse complement strand
GTTTCTGCCGGAACAGCACACCGACTTCATCTTCGCCGTCCTTGCCGAGGAGCGCGGCTTTATTGGATCGATCGCGGTCCTGGCGCTCTACTTTCTCATCCTTTATCGATGTATCGCGATCGCCCGCGCCGCGCGCGATCGACTGGGGGTTTTTCTGGTGATGGGCGTCGTCCTGGTCATTGTGGGGCAGGCCCTGATGAACATTGGTGTCGTCGTCGGCTTGTTGCCGACGACCGGTGTGCCGCTTCCCCTGTTGAGCTATGGCGGATCCTCGCTCGTCAGCACGATGACCTGCTTCGGCCTCGTTCTCAACGTTTGGAAGAGACGACTGGTCAACTGAAGGATGGTCACGTGCCGGGGCGATCCGGGCCGGACGTCCGCGGCACGCGGTCGTCCGCGCATGACGAGGGGTGGCGAGGAGGGATCGGTTGCGCAGGGAGATTCTGATCGACGGTGACGACGGGGAGATCCGGATCGTCCTCCTCGAGGATGATCAGCTGTGCGAGGCCTATTTCGAGCGGCCGGGGGCCAGGCGCCTCACCGGTGATATCTATAAAGGACGCGTGAACAACGTCCTTCCGGGGATCCAGTCGGCGTTCGTCGACATCGGGCTCAAGCGGCACGCTTTCCTCTATGTCGAAGACCTCCAGCACCCTACCGAGGCGCTGCAGGAGGGTGCTGCACTCGCCCCCCCGGGGGAGGCGCATTCAGGAGCTAGGTCGTCACGGGGATCGATCGAGGAATCCCTTGCGGTCGGGAGCGACCAGATCGTCCAGGTCGTCCGTGAACCGGTCGCTCAGAAGGGCGCACGGATCACGATGCAGACGGCGCTCGCGGGTCGCTCCCTCGTCTATCTGCCGGGCGTCCAACACGTCGGTGTGTCCCGCCGGATCGAGGACGACGAGGAGCGGGAGCGATTGCGGAGCACCCTCACCACGATCCTCGTGGAACTCGGGATCCGGGGAGGATGCATCGTCCGGACTGCCGGGGAGGGACAGACGGCGGATGAATTCCGGGGAGACATCCGCGCCCTGGCATCGCAGTGGGAGGGGATCCTGCGCAAGGCGGCTGATCATCCGGCGCCGGCGCTGCTCCACCGCGAACCGGGGAGTGTGGAACGGGTGCTGCGCGATATCTTCCGCGCCGACATCGACCGGGTGATCGTGGACGGAGCTGCGCTCCACCGCGACACGGTCGAGACCATGCGCAGGATGCAGCAGGATCTCGTCGATCGCATCCACAGGCACGACGGCTCGTCCCCCCTCTTCAGGGAGCGCGGCGTCCAGCGCCAGCTCGACCGCGCCCTCGGTCCGCGCGTCTGGTTGAAGTCCGGCGGATCGATCGTCATCAACCAGACTGAGGCGCTCGTCGCCATCGACGTCAACACGGGGAAGTACGTGGGCAGGCACCGACCCGAGGAGACGATTCTCCGCACGAACCTGGAGGCGGTCGAGGCGATCGTCCGCCAGGTTCGTCTCAGGGACCTCGCCGGTATCATCGTCATTGATTTCGTCGACATGGAGGAGACGGAGAGCCGGGATCAGCTGCTCACTGAGCTTCACCGTGAGCTGCGCCGGGACCGCGCGCGGTGTCGGGTGCTGCAGATCAGCGATTTCGGCCTGGTTGAGATCACCCGTCAGCGCACCAAGCCGAGCCTCGAGCGGATGCTCTCCCGGCCCTGCCCTTCTTGCTCCGGGTCGGGACGGGTGAAATCCCCCGAGACGATCTACTTCGAGGTGCTGAGGGAGGCGCGGCAGGTTCTCGCGGCGGCGTCGGCCACCTCGCTGTGCGTGCGGGCGCACGGCCGGACAGTGCCGCCCCTCGTGGAAGAGCGCGCACGGCTCGCCCGCGCTCTCGGGCTGGCCGGGGAAGATCGCGTCAGGATCGAGATCGACGACGAACTCGGAGGCGAGCGATTCGAGGTGAGCCCCGGTTGAGGGCCGCGACGGGTTAGGCCGCCCTGGGAAGCTCCAGTTCGACCCGGGTGCCCCCGCCGCTCGCGTTCTCGATCCGGATCGCCCCGCCGTGCTCCTCGACGATCTTCCGCACGATCGCCAGCCCCAGACCGGTCCCGTGCTTCTTACCGTGGGTGACGAACGGCTCGAAGAGACGCTTCCGGATCTCCTCCGGAATGCCGCACCCGCTGTCGGTCAGAGTCGTCGCGCAGTGTTCATTGGAGCGCACGCACCGCACCGTAAGGTGCCCCCCGTCGGGCATCGCCTCGAGGGCGTTGGCAACGAGGTTGTACAGGACACGGATCATGCTGGTCGGATCGACCCGGACGCGGGCCTCCTCGTCGAGGGCGAGATCGAGCTCGATTCGGGACTGCACCAGGCGGGACTCGAGAGGGCGCAGGGTCTGACGGACCAGGTCGGCCATCTTCACCTCGAGGATCTCGAGGGAGGGAGCCTCCTTCGAAAACTGGAGAAGATCGCCGGTCAGGTGCGTCAGACGATCAACCTCCGAGATAATCGTCTGGAGATGCGGTCGCGAAGCGTCCTCAGCTGGAGAGCGGGTGTACAGCAGCTCCGCGAGCCCGCGAATCGAGGTGAGGGGGCTGCGCAGGTCATGGACGATCGCGCCCGCCATCTGGCCGATGGCGAGTGTGCGTTCGGCGCGCACCCGCTCGTCCACGAGGCGACTGTTCTGGATCGCCACCGCGGCGAGCCCCGCGAGTGCTTCCAGAAGTGGCAACTCGGGCTCATGGTGGGGCAGATGCCTGCGGCTGTCGAGATAAACGACGCCAATGACGTCGTTGCGCACCGCCAGGGGGAGGCAGAGGACCGCCTGCAGGCGCAACCGGACGATACTCTCAGTGACGGAGCGGCCAGCTCCCTCACCGATGCGATCCCTGTAGATTGGACGTCCGGTGCTTGCGACTTCCTCGACGATCGATTGGCTGACCTCGATCTCCGTGGGGGGATTCGCGTCGCGGAACCACGGGGCGAGTCGCTCTCCGTCCCTCAGGAAGAGGTAACCTCGCTCGGCTCCGGAGAAACGCACGGCTCCCTCCAGCACCCGCTCGAGGACTTCGTCCAGATTGAGCGAGGAGGTGATCGTGCGCGCAAGTTCCATCAGGGTGAGCAGGCGTTCGCCTCCCGGTTGCTTCTGCGTGACAGGTATCTGAAAACGGAGGCGGACGATACCCCTCCCGGTCAGGTCGATCAGGGCACCGGGGCGGAGCGGGACGCCGGCCTCGCCGATCAGCGCTCCCTCGACGCGGGGGCGTCCCGTAGAGGCAAGGGGGAGCAGCACGTAGGCGCCTCCGAGGAGAACGATCTGGGCATGTCGGGGATTGACCCCGTGACCTTTCAAGTGGAGGTCACAGGTCGTCGCTGAGCCGATGACGAAGGGGGTTTTCCCGATCGGTACGTTCTTGAGAGGACCATCGGGCCCGAGGATCTCGATGTGTGGTGCCGGGCGGGACATCGCTTCTCCTGCGACGAGACGGGGGTTCAATATGATGCCATCCCGGGGACGGATCAATGGAAGGAGGTGCGGTGCCCCGTGCGGCCCGGATGGCCAACCCAGGGGTTTGAGCGGGCCGGGGAAATGGCGGGGTGGGAGCATTCGGCCGGCCGCTTGACAAAAGAGAGAGGCAGGCATATCCTGACCTCTAATTGAGACTGAGTCGCAGTAGCATTATGACCCGGACCCCCGAGGATCGACGTAGAGGCAGGGATGGCGCTGCAAGAGAACAAGCTCTCGGAATTCGAGCACTACCTGCAGAATCACGGGCTGAAGAGCACCAGGGAGCGCCAGGCGATCGCCCGGGAGGTCTTGTTGATCATTGAGCACTTCGATCCGGAACTGCTGCAGAGCCGTCTGCGGCGCAAAGGGACGCGGGTCTCCCGGGCAACGATTTACCGGACACTCGATCATCTGATCAACAGCGGCCTGGTGCGCAAAACGAGTCTCGACATCGAGCACAAGGCAGCGTTCTACGAGAACACCATCGTCCGCCAGCACCATGAACACATGGTCTGCATCGGGTGCGGCGTCGTCATCGAGTTCACATCCGATGAGATCGAGTCCCTTCAGGATGAGATCTGCGACAAATACAGCTTTAAGCCGGTGCGCCACACCCACCAGATCATGGGGTACTGCCGCAAATGTCACTGACTCCAATACTTCGAGGGGGTTCGCCATGAACGCATCGCCGTCGCCGATTACGGCGCCTGCGGCGCAGGCGCTTCCGGCCGACAATGTTGTTTTGCTCGGCAACCCCAATGTGGGCAAGAGCGTTCTGTTCTCCCTGCTCACCGGAAAATACGTCACCGTTTCCAACTACCCGGGGACGACGGTCGAGGTTAGCCGCGGCACACTGAGCCTCACCGGTCGCCGGCACACCGTCATCGACACCCCCGGGGTGAATACGCTCCTGCCGATGTCGGAGGATGAGCGGGTGACGCGGGACATCCTCCTGTCCGAGCGGCACCGCGTCATCCTGCAGGTTGGTGACACGAAGAACATCGGCCGCGCGCTCCTCCTGTCGTTGCAGATCGCCGAGATGGGATTGCCTTTCGTCCTCTGCCTCAACATGCGCGACGAGGCGAGCCGGCGCGGGCTCAAGGTTGACTGCCAGCGCCTCTCCGAGATCCTCGGGGTCGACGTCGTCCCGACCGTCGCGGTGCGGCGCGAGGGGATCGGGGCTCTCGTCGGCGCCCTCCACGCGCCGCGCGCGTCCGGTCGGGGGGTCCGCTACGATGAGCGCATTGAGACCAAAGTGAAAGAGATCGCGGCGCTTCTCCCGGAGGCTCCGGTCAGCGCACGCTCCCTCGCGCTGATGGTGATGGCCGGGGACGAATCGCTTGGTCCCTGGCTGCGCGCGGGGGTCACCGAGTCGGTCCTGGAGCGGATCGAGGGGCTGCGGCGGGATCTGGAGCGCGCCTACCGCTTGCCGCTCGTCGTGGTGATCAACCAGCAGCGCATGCGGGAGGCGGATCGTCTTGCCGCTCAGGTGCGCGTGGGAGAGCTCCGCGCGCCGCGTGCGCTCGGCCGATTGCTCGAATCTGCGACCCTTCACCCGGTCCTGGGATTTCCGGTTCTGGCCGGCGTGCTATACATGATGTACCTGTTCGTTGGGGTGCTGGGTGCCGGTACGGCGGTTAACTTTCTCGAGGGAACCGTCTTCGGGCAATACGTCAACCCCTGGGTGACCGCCCTGGCTGATCGAACCGTGCCCTGGGCCTGGCTGCGCGATCTCTTCGTGGGACAATACGGGCTCGTCACCATGGCCTTCACCTACGCCATTGCCCTGATCTTGCCGATTGTCACAACCTTCTTCCTCGCCTTCGGCATTCTCGAGGATTCGGGATACCTGCCGCGTCTGGCGATTCTAATGAACCGCACCTTCAAGGTGATGGGGTTGAACGGTAAGGCGGTGCTGCCGATGGTGCTGGGGCTGGGATGCGACACGATGGCGACCCTGACGACGCGGATCCTGGAAACTCGCAAGGAGCGCACCATTGCCATTCTGCTGCTCGCCCTCGGGGTACCGTGCTCCGCGCAGCTCACCGTGACCCTGGCGATGCTGTCCGGGCTCTCGTGGGGGGCGACCGCAATCTGGCTCTCGATCGTGATCGGCACCATTCTCGGTGTCGGCTTCCTCGCCTCGTGCATCATCCCGGGCCAGGGCTCCGACTTCATTCTGGAGATCCCGCCTCTCAGGATGCCGACCTTCGCCAATATCGCCACCAAGACGGTCGCCCGCGTCGAGTGGTACCTGAAAGAGGCGGTGCCGCTGTTCATCCTCGGAACGTTGATCCTTTACGTCGCTGATGCCGTGGGCCTGCTGGTGCTCACTGAGCGCGCCTTCGCGCCGGTCGTGCGCGGGGTGCTGGGGCTTCCCGAGGAGGCGGCAGGCGTCTTCCTCCTCGGGTTCATGCGCCGCGATTTCGGGGCGGCGGGGCTGTTTCAAATGGCCGAT
>JAPUIN010000019.1 GCA_027297005.1 Acidobacteriota bacterium | reverse complement strand
GGACTGCCGATCGAGCATGCGCTGCTCAAAGAAAAGAAGATGTCGAAGCGCGCCGGCGACGACCTGCCCGCGTACCGCAAGGAGGCCGCCGCCTTCGCCGAGCGGTTTATCGGCATCCAGAGGGAGGAATTTAAGCGTCTGGGCGGCTTCGGCGACTGGGACCGTCCGTACAAAACCTACTCGCACGAGTACGAGTCGAGGATCATCCGCGCGTTCCGCCTGCTTTACGGCAAGGGTTATATTTTCCGGGGCCAGAAAACCGTAAGCTGGTGCATCACCTGCGAGACGGCGCTCGCGGAGGCCGAGGTCGAGTACGAAGAGCACGTCTCGCCTTCGATTTATGTCCGCTTCCCGTGGGAGGGGAGCGCCCTCGAAAAGAAGGTGCCTGCCGTCCGCGGTCGTCAGGCTACGATCCTGATCTGGACGACGACCCCCTGGACGCTCCCGGCGAACCTCGCGATCGCTTTTCATCCCGACTTCGAGTACCAGTTGATCGACGACGGCGACGAACTCCTCCTGCTTGTCGCCGAGCGCGCGGCCGAGGTCCTGGCACTCAAGGGACTCAAGCCGGACCGCATCCTCGCCACGCTCAAGGGTCGCGAGATCGTCGGGCTCGGCGAGGCGCGCTCCCCGTATCCGTTTGCGGCCGCTGGTCGCTCGCGGCTGGTGCTCGGCGACTACGTGACGCGCGAGACGGGGACCGGTGCCGTGCACACCGCCCCCGGACACGGGATGGATGACTATCTGACCGGCCGTAGATACGGGCTGCCGATTTTCTCGCCGGTCGACGAACGTGGCCGTTTCGAGGACATGATCACGCCGTTCGCTGGACGCCCCGTCCACGACGCCAACGAGTCGATCGTCGAGGACCTGCGCGATCGCGGCCTGCTCTTCCACGCCGAGACAATCACGCATAGCTATCCGCACTGCTGGCGGTGCAAGAAACCGATCCTGTTTCGCGCCACCGAGCAATGGTGGATCGCCCTCGACCACAACGATCTGCGCAGGCGCTGCCTCGATGAGATCGGCCGGGTCGCCTGGATCCCTGCCGCCGGTTCGGCCCGCATCGGCAGCATGCTCCAGACGCGCCCCGACTGGTGTATCTCCCGCCAGCGCGTCTGGGGAGTTCCGCTCCCCTTCCCGTTCTGCACTGCCTGCGGAAAGGCCGTCATCGACACGAAGTTCATTGCCCGGGTGGCGGCGCTGTTCCGTGAGCGCGGGAGCGATGCGTGGTTCGACGCCGACGCGTTCAGTGCCCTTGCCGCCGGCACCACCTGTCCCGAATGCGGAGGGAGCGAGCTCGCGCCGCACAACGATATCGTTGATGTCTGGTTCGAATCCGGAGTCTCCTACCTGGCGGTCGTCGCGGCGCGCGGCGACAGTCCCTGGCCGAGCGATCTCTATCTCGAGGGGAGTGATCAGCATCGCGGCTGGTTCCACTCGTCCCTGATCATCGCGGTGAATGATCGCGGTGAGGCACCGTACCGCAGCGTGTTGACGCACGGCTTCACGCTGGACGGATCCGGGCACAAAATGTCCAAATCGCTCGGCAACGTCATTGCCCCGCAGGAAGTGATCAACAAGCACGGGGCAGACGTTCTACGCTTGTGGGTGGCGACGGTCGATTTTCTCGAGGACATGCGACTGTCCCCGGAGATCCTGGCGCGCAACGCCGATGCGTACCGCAAAATCCGCAACACCTGCCGGTTTTTACTCGGCAATCTCCATGATTTCGATCCGCGCCGCCACACCGTCAGGACGGAGGATCTTCAGGGAATCGACAGGTGGGCTCTGCATCAACTGGACGATCTCATCGAGAGAGTTCGTCAGTCGTACGAACGCTACGAGTTTCACCTCGTCACGCAGGCTCTCCATCGATTCAGCACCCTCACGTTGAGTTCGCTCTATCTCGACATCCTCAAGGATCGCCTCTACACGAGCCCTCCGGACGCCCCCGAACGCCGTTCGGCGCAGACCGTCATGAGCCGGATCCTGGACGCCATGACTCGCCTGATGGCGCCTGTCCTCTGCTTTACGGCCGAGGAGATCTGGCAGGCCATCTGCGGGCGGAAGCTGGGTGAGCCGATCGAGAATTCCATCCATACGGCAGAGTTTCCGGAGCGGATCGATCTTCCCGAAGATCGCGATTTCCTTCAATGCTGGGACCAACTCCTCGCGGTGCGTGAGGAGGTTCTGAAGGCTCTCGAGATCGTCCGCGCGGACGGTGGAATCGGCAAATCGCTGCAGGCGCAGGTCACCCTGCAGTCCTCGCCGGAGACCGGAGCCTTGCTCGAACGGTACAGGGAGGAACTGCCGTACCTGTTCATCGTATCGCGCGTCATCCTCGACGCGGTCCTCGCACCGACCCTCCAGAGCGAGCGGGTTCCTGGTCTCCGCATCGCGGTGGAGCGAGCGGCCGGAAACAAGTGCGAGCGGTGCTGGAATGTCACGACCGATGTCGGCGCCGACGGCGACCATCCAACTGTCTGCTCGCGCTGCGTGCGCAGCATTCACACGATTCTCGAGATGCGCGGAGATGACGCTTGAGCTCCGGGAAACTCCTGCACATCCTGTACGGTGGCCTCTCATTGACCGTTCTCGGGCTGGATCAATTGACCAAGGCACTCATCACAGCCGGTATGGCAGCCTACTCCTCGGTGGTCGTTATTCCCGGCCTGTTCCAGTTGACGCTGGTCTGGAATCGGGGCGGCCTGTTCGGCCTGTGCCGCTCACTTCCCAACCCTTATCGCACCGTGCTGTTCACGGCCGTGCCAGCGCTGGCAATCGGTATCATCCTTCTGTTTCAGTACCGCACGTCGCTGGCCGACCGGGTCGCGCAGACCGGCCTCGCCTTGATCCTGGGAGGAGCGGTCGGCAATCTGACTGACCGCCTCCGCCTGGGCCACGTGATTGATTTTCTCGACGTGTTCGTCGGCGAATATCACTGGCCGGCGTTCAATGTCGCCGATTCCGCCATCTGCGTCGGCGTCGCCTTGCTTCTGATAGATCTGATCCGCAAGGGGGGCACGCGCGTACCGGGTGAATCCACGGAGCGGGCCTGACCATGTATCCCGTCCTCTTTGATCTGGATCTGGGCCGACTGGGCCAGTTCGCCATCGGGACGTATGGCCTGTTCTATGCGATCGGGTTTCTCCTCGCCCTGCGCGTCGGGGTGTATTACGCCCGGCGCGACGGTCTGTCGACCGCGCGAATCGTCGACCTCGGGATCGTCACGTTGATTGCGGGCTTTATCGGCGCCAAGGTTCTCCTCTACATGCTTCACGCCGATTTCTACATCGAGAACCCCCGCATGATTCTCCGCAGCCTCCGATCGGCGGGGGTCTTCTACGGCGGTTTCGCGCTGGCTCTCCTCGCGGCGTTCCTCTACATCCGTCGCCACCGGCTGCCGTTCGGGCGCGTCGCCGACCTTGCCGCACCGGCCGTGGCAGCAGGTCAGACGATCGGAAGGCTTGGCTGCTTCTTTGCAGGATGCTGCTTCGGGAAGGTCTGCGAGCTCCCCTGGGCCGTGACCTTCACGAATCCGCGCGCTCGCGAACTGACCGACGTGACGCTCAACGTCCCCCTCCATCCAACCCAGCTGTATCATGCGCTCGCGAACCTGGGGCTCTTCGCGATCACGGCGTTCGTCATGCGGCGGCGGCGGTTCGACGGCCAGGTCTTCTGGATCTATGTTCTTCTTTACGCGCTCTTCCGGTTCACGATCGAGTTCCTCCGGGGCGACCACGCCCGCGGGCTCTACTTCGGAGAATTGCTGTCGACCTCGCAGCTCATCGCGATCCCCGTGGCGTTCGCCGCAGCGACGCTCCTCGTGGTGCTCGCGCGCCGCACGACCTCCATTCCTGAACGGCGGAGGTCGACATGATGGCGGCCCCCCCCACCTCGGCCCCCCCGCGGCGTATCGAGCTCCTCATCCCCGAAGAGGCCCGTGGTCGTCGTCTCGATCGGGTCCTGGCCGACCTGTTACCGGATCAGAGCAGGGCTTCCCTGCAGCGTCTGGTCAGTGACGGGAGGATACTGATTGGCGGCCATCCTGTGCGCGCGTCGCGGCGCCTCCATGGAGGCGAAGAGATCGTCGTGGATCTTCCGGAGCCGGCGCCGGCCGTGCTTGAAGCGGAAGACCGACCCCTCAGGATTCTCCATGAAGACGACGATCTCATCGTTCTGAACAAGCCGGCCGGCCTGGTCGTCCATCCGGGCGCGGGTGTGCGGAGCGGGACACTGGCCAATGCCCTCCTGCATCATTTTCGGGGTCTGTCGAGCATCGGCGGGGTCGAGCGCCCGGGAATCGTTCACCGGCTCGACCGTGAGACCTCCGGCGTGATCGTCGTGGCCAAGAACGACGTGGCTCACCGCGCACTCTCGGCGCAGTTCAAGAACCGGACGATGAAGAAGACTTACGAGGCTCTCGTCTGGGGGCGCCCGCGACGGGGGGAAGGTTCGATTGATGAGCCGATCGGTCGTCATCCGACGGTCCGGGTTCGCATGGCGATCCGCCCGTCGGGACGTCCCTCCCGGTCGGACTACCGGGTGGTTGCCGCGTTCGGCTCCGTGTCGCTCGTGGAACTGCGACCGCGGACCGGACGGACCCATCAACTGCGGGTCCACATGAGCCACCTTGGCCATCCCATCGTGGGAGACCGGCTTTATGGCGGGGAGAAGCAGCGCAGCGTCCGCCGCGCCGCCGAGCGTGACGCTCTGTCCGCGTTCGGCGGTCTGGCATTGCACGCCCGGCGTCTCGGCCTGGTTCACCCCCGCACTTCGATCGACATGGAGTTCGAGGCTCCGAGGCCGGAGCCGCTCGAGCACCTCATCGAGATTCTTCAGCGCATCCAGGATGGATTCGACACAGGTGAAGGAAACTTGCGATGAGTGGTACCAGGTTTGCGATTCTGGGGGCCGGTCGCATGGGACGCGCCCTCGGCCGCCTGCTTGCTCAACACGGCCTGAAGCCAACCGGGGTGACCGCCCAGACTCTTCGATCGGCCCGTCAGGCCGCCGCGTTCATCGGCGGAGGGGAGCCAGGCCTCTCGAACCCCCGGGCGGTGGCGGGGGCGTCGCTGATCTTCATCGCAACCCCCGATAGGGTCATCCCGTTTCTGGCCGACGAGCTGGCAGAGAGCAACCTGCGCTGGGGTCGGCGGGTGGTGGCGCACACCTCCGGCGCGCTCTCCTCCATCGCACTCGAGCCCTTGCGCCGCCGCGGCGCGCAGGTCGCCTCGATTCATCCGCTCGTGAGCATCGCCGACCCGCGTGTCGGTCTGCGCGATCCGACCGGGATCCCTTTCGCCATCGAGGGGGATCCCCGGGCGGTACGCCGCCTCCGCAGGCTGGTCGTCTCGTTCCGGGGGATGCCGGTGACCATTCCCCAGGAGGCCAAGGCCCTCTATCACCTGATTGCGGTCTTGATGTCCAACGACCTCGTGGCGCTGCTCTCGACCGGCCGGGAGACGGCCCGCTCGCTCGGGTTGAGCGAGCGCCAGGCGCTCCGCCTCTACATGCCCCTGGTGCGCGGCACGGTCGATAATGTCGATCGACTCGGGGCGGCCAAAGCGCTCACCGGGCCGGTCTCCAGAGGGGACGCGAACACGCTTCGCCTGCACGCCGAGGTTCTGCGCACCCTTCCCGCCGAGTTTCGCAAGCTCCATCGCCTTCTGGGCGTCCAGTCGACCGACCTTGCCCTTCGCGCCCGGACCATCACCCCCGAGGTCGCCACGCGGCTGATCCGCCTGCTGAAGGCGCTTCCTTGATCTGATCCTCTCGGGACCCTAGATTTCAGATCCGGGATCTGAGGGGGGGGGTCTGTGCGTATCGTGATCGTCACGCCGCCGGAGATCGGAGAAGAACCGGGTGTGAGGGGGTCCTGGTGGGATTAGAAGGAGCCGCAAAAACCGCCGAATCCATTTTGGCCGCTGCAATTCGTGAAGATCGGGTCCTCCAGGAGGCAGCAGAGGCAATCGTCCCCAGCGCAGTAGAAGGTCGTTTTCTGAGCAGTAATCGGAAACGGGTCCGGCCAGGTCGTGATGTTCCCTTGCCTGTCGATAACATCCAGCCGGAAATCGAACGACTCGCCGCTGTCGACATCGAGAATAACCTGGTTCTTTACTTTGGCCAGACAGTCCTGAACCAGCAGCACGGAGTCGACGACCCCCAGGTCGAGATCGAACGTCGCGATCTTGCGCTCGTAGCTCCCATCGTTTTCGTTTACATCGTTGCTGGTCAGGAGAAAGCCGCCGAGACGACTGCAGGTCAGGGTCCCCGTGCTCTCGTCGCAGACGAGGTCGACGGTTCCGATCTGGGTGAAGGAGAATTCATTGAGCGATCCGTCGTCGAAGAGAACGAGGGACTGCTCCTCCTTGGTGGATCCATCGTCCGGCTGTCCAGGGGGAACGAAAGTCGCCGTCACGGCCAGGATGTTGTCCTGCCCGGCGATGTCAGGGTCGTCGTCATCGTCGATGACCGCGACGCTGAAGGTGATCTCCGTGTAGTCCATTCCGACCTCCAGGTCGTCAAGATCGATCGCGACCTGGTTCTGATCAAGGAAGGGGAAATCGCGCTGGGCGATGAAGCGGTACGGATCGGTCATGTCGCATCTGACCTCCCTTTTATCAAAAGCTGCGATGGTCGCGCTGGTGATGACCGGCGGCGTACCGAAGATCTCCCGAACTATAGGCTGGTCGTCGGTCTTGCTACAGGCTGCCAAGGGGAGAAGCGCCAGAACGGCAACCGCCATGAGGAGTCGTCTGCTACCGATCACGCTGAATTCTCCTGCTCCCCGGGCGAAACGGGCCTCGGACACATCGAACGGGAAATTCCATCGCCGGATATCATAGTGGGAAAGGCGCGGCTCATGCCGATCGCCTGTCGCCAAACAACTCCGGAGGGGTTCAACGCCCAAGTCCTTGATTCTGAAGCACTCAAGGACCCTCTGATCTTCGAGTGCGCGCTAAGTGTACGGGGAGCCCTGGAGGCTGTCAAGGTCGATTCCGGGCCGGTCGCGGAGTTGATACAGCACCGTAATCGAGCCGCTCAGCGCGGCCCGGGGCTCGATCCGCACGCTCCTCTGGCGGGAGGATTCTGATGGCCGGCAAGGTGATTCTGAGCGGCGATCTCTCGGCCTTTTCCCTCACCGATATGTTCTCGCTGATCGGCATGTCGAGGAAGACCGGCGTACTGCGACTGACCCGGGGGGCTGAGAGCCGCAGCCTGCACTGGGAAGACGGCGAGATCGTCTTCGCCCGATCGAACTCGGTTCGCGATAGCCTCGGCAACTTCCTCGTGCGCAAGGGGATCATCACCCCCGAACAGAACGCCTCCTCCTCCTCGAAGATCGATCCCGGAACCCGACACGGGAAGGTTCTGGTGCGCATGGGCTTCATCACCGCTGACCAGCTTCTCTGGGCCGTGAAACAGCAAGTGATCGAGATCGTCTACAGCCTGTTCCACTGGCCCAGCGGTTTCTTCGAATTCCTGGACAGCGAGGTCGAGACCAAGGAGAAGATCACCCTGTCGATGTCGACAACGAAGCTCGTCATGGAGGGGATCCACAGGCTCGACGAATGGGGCAAGTTTCGGGCGGCCTTCCCGGATGATGATCTGGTCCTCTCCCCGCAGATGTCACCCGACGAGATCGCCTCGCGGCCCGAGTTGACCGCGGACGAAAAGCGCATCTATCCGCTGATCGACGGGACACGCACGCTGGGGGAGATCGTCAACCTCGCGCGTCTGGGGGAGTTCGAGTGCTACTCGGCGCTGTTCGCCCTCTCGGCGGCGGGCGCCATCGTGAACCAGGGAGAGCCCGCACGTCGCGCAGCGCGGTAGCACGAGATACACCTCAGGATCTTCCTCCCGGCTCACGAGCCGTCACCGCCCAAATCATTCCCCTCGACAACCTCCCCCCGGGCGAGACTCGCCACGCACTCGACGTGATGTGTCTGCGGGAAGAGGTCGACAGGCACGACCGAACGCAGCTCGTAGCGGCCGCGTTCCCGAAGGATGCGGATGTCGCGAGCCATGATCGAGGGGTCGCAGGAGACGTAGACCATCCTCGGCGGACCCGCGTCGGCCAGGATCGCCACGGTTTTGGGATCGAGTCCCGGGCGCGGAGGATCGAGGAGAATCGCGTCCCAGGAGCGCTCGTGGAGGAGTGGCACCATCTCCTTCGCGACATTCCCCGCCACAACCCGAACCGAACCATGGCCCGCGCGGGCCAGATTTTCGCGCGCCGCCGCGGCCGATTCGCGCATCCCCTCCACCGCAACGACGGTGCCGGCGCGGCGCGCCAGTTCGATGGTGAACAGACCGACCCCCGCGTGCAGCTCGAGGATTGAATCCCGCGGGGCGGGATCGAGGGCTTCGATAACGAGCCGCCGCAGCAGCGGAGTTCCGGGTCCGTTCGGCTGAAAGAAGGCCGAAGCGGGGATCTTGAAGCGATCCCCCTCCACCTCCTCGAAGAGGTGGTCACGACCGGCGAGAATCGAAATGCCCGCCGGCTCCCCCCGGGCATCTATCTCGCGCCGCACGATGCCGACGACACGCGGAAACCTGCGCATCGTCGCGCGGGCGAGCAGCATGAGGGCGGGTGGATCGCCACGGCCGGTCTCCAACCCCAGCAGTAGTTCCCCCGTCGCGCGCGCCTCCTGGACCGTGAGCCGCCGCAGAAGCCCGCGCCCGACCCTTCGATCCAGAGCCCTCATTCCCAACTTCGCGGCACGCCCCCTCATCCAGAGGGCCAGGCGAACCGCTTCCCGGCTCATCAGATGGCAGGCATCGATGTCGAACGTCCGATCGGGACGATCCCGGAGGTGCAGGCCGAGCCCCGGTCGTCCGTCGGCACGCCTCTCCCAGTCGAGGTCCATCCTGAACCTGTAGCCCCAGGCTTCCGGCGAGGGTACCGTCTCGCGGACGGGAGGGTTGGCGATCCCCGCAACCCGCGCCAGAATCTCCCGCACCTGGTGACCCTTGGCGGCGGCCTGCGCCTGGACGCCCAGATGCTGCAGGACGCATCCTCCGCACTTGCCGTAATGCTCGCATCGGGGGCGGATTCGATCCGGAGAGGGGCGTACCAGCTCCAGGAGCGACGCCTCGGCGTAACCGGACCGCCTGCGTCGAATCTGGGCGCGCACCACCTCTCCCGGCAGGGCTCCCTCGACAAAGACGACAAACCGACCGATGCGGCCGACACCGCGCCCTCCATAGGCCAGATCATCGATCCGCATCTCCACTCGATCCCCCCGAGCCGGGGCGGGGGGGGAATCTGGAGGACTCATCTCACCCTTCATGCAAGCTCCCTCCGACCTCCGCAGAACGGACCCTCAGAGCATCGTGCAAGATGCTGCAGGCACGAAAGTTGCAGCTCAAATTGCGATGCCATATATTGGGATGGTCGTCTATATCGTGCCGTCGAGGTGCCGATGGGTCGCTCCAAGCCAACCGTTGCTCCCCGCATCCTCCCCGAAGAACCCGAGCTCACGAGGAAAGGTGGGCGGCGGTCGATGAAGGACATCATCCCGAAGGATACCTGGACCGTCTTCAAAATCATGGGCGAGTTCGTCGAGGGGTTCGAGACCCTGCGTCGGATTGAGCCGGCGGTCTCCATATTCGGGGGCTCACGCGTCCGCAGGAACTCGCCCCACTACCGCAAGGCCGTGGCGGTTTCGCAGGCCCTGGCTCGCGACGGATTTTCGATCATCACCGGCGGAGGGCCGGGAATCATGGAGGCAGCCAACCTCGGCGCCCAACGCGGAGGCAGCGCCTCGATCGGATTGAACATCCGACTCCCCTTCGAGCAGGCGCCGAACCGTCACATCGATACCCTGATCCATTTTAATTACTTTTTTGCCCGCAAGGTGATGTTCATGAAGTATGCCTGCGCGTACGTCGTGTTCCCCGGTGGATACGGGACTCTCGACGAAGCGTTCGAGGCGCTCACTCTGGTTCAGACGAACAAGATCGACAACTTCCCGATCATTCTCGTCGGCAGAAAATACTGGCACGGTATGTTGCGCTGGGTCACGAAGGAGATGCTCGGGCAGAAAATGATCAGTGACCAGGACATGAAGCTGTTTACGGTCACCGACGACCCTCGTGAGGTCTGCCGTCGAGTGCGGGAAGGGTACCGCAAACGGCTCCACACCAACGGGAACTCGGACTCCCGGTGAAACGCCGGACCCGATCCGGCCCTCCTCGAGAATCACCTGTCTGATCCCTGCTCTCTCGGGGCGGCAGCCCCGCACGATCAGTGGACCTTGTCCTCCTCGATTGACGGATCGAGGAGCGGCCTGCGCCCGGAGAATCCTTCGGGAATCCGGTGCCAGTATTCCACCCCCGGCTCACCGAATTTCCAGCACAGGAACACGATCTCATTCGCGTACAGAGCAGGGAAATCGATCAATCCCGCCTCCGGGCCATTGACCAGGCATCCGTTGGCGTGGATGTTCTCGATCAGACTCCGTACACGCTCGAACAGGCGGGGCGCGATGCCCCGCTCCTGGAGATGTTTCGGAAGATCGGGGCTGCCGACCGGCAGGCTGGCATTTTCCGCTGTCTTCTCGATTTCGGTGCGGATCTCTCCGAAGACGCGCAGCATCTCCTCGACTGTCGGCCGCAGCGCCGGAAGGAGGGCATTCGCCTCCTCCACGGTGAACAGGCGCGTGAACTTCGCCT
>JAPUIN010000189.1 GCA_027297005.1 Acidobacteriota bacterium | reverse complement strand
TCGCGCGCAGACGCACCATCGCATCCCCGGCATAGTAGGTTACCTCCACCACCTCGTTCGGGAACCGCTGCTTCAGAAAATCGACTCCACGGCTCGGGACCTCGGCCCGCATCGGATCAATCTTTTCGGGCGCGGGGGTCGCGGGAGGCGGTGACGGTTGATTGTCCTTCTCGTCGCTCATGGAACGCTCGCACTATTTTTCACAAGCGCAGGCAACTCTCGGAGTCGTGCGGCCCTTCCCAGCCCATGCATCTTGCCTCCGCGCTCAGGCAATCGCACGCCGGGCAATACTCATTTTGTCGATCTTGTCCTGCAGCTTGAGGAATCCATACAGCAGGGCTTCCGGCCGCGGCGGGCATCCCGGGATGTAGACGTCGACCGGAACGATCCGATCGACTCCCTGGATGACGCTGTAGGTGGGGAACGGCCCACCGCACGTGGCGCAGGCGCCCATGGCAATGACCCACTTGGGATCCGGCATCTGATCATACAGGCGCTTGATGATCGGTGCCATCTTCTCGCACGGGGTACCGGCCACAATCATCACGTCCGACTGGCGCGGCGTCGACCGGAACACTCCCGCCCCGAACCGGTCGATGTCATAACGCGATGCGACCGTAGCCATCATCTCGATCGCGCAGCAGGCCAGCCCGAACGACATCGGCCAGAGGGCCGACTTGCGCGCCCAGTTGAAGACCTTGTCGATCGTCGTCGTGATGATATTCGGGTGAAAGCGGTTTTCGATCAGACCCATTCCAACGCCCCTTTCTTCCAGGCGTAGGCATAGCCGATGAGAAGGATCCCCAGGAAGACCACCATCTCCACGAATCCGAAGAGCCCCAGGACGCGGTACTTCACGGCCCACGGGAACAGAAAGATTGTCTCCACATCGAAAACGACGAACAAAACCGCAAGGATGTAGAAACGGACCGGGTATCGCGCGCGCGGCTCGCCGCTGGTCGGCACGCCGCACTCGTACGCTTCGACCTTGGTCTTGTTGTAGTTGCTGGGGCGGACGATGTAGGCGAGGATCAGCGTGACCACCGGGAAGGCGGCCGCCACCACGAGGAAAATTAATATCGGAACATATTCGACCACGCCAACACTCCCCCCAGATCCCCCGCACGTGCGGTCGCGGGCGACAAATAAGGAGCGTAAGATATCATACCGTTCTTCGGGGTGTCAACGAAGCTAAGTCGCGCCGCGAGAGAGTTTTCGGGTGGATCTCACGGGTGATAGTGCCGCAGAACCTTGCGGCTGTATCCCATCGGAAGCTCGACCCGAGCATCCTCCAGATCGGCGATCCGGGTCGGACCGTGGTTGTAGGCAGCCAGGGCAACGGCCAGATTTTCGAACCGGGCGAGCAGCTTGGTGAAGTAATAGGTTCCCATCTCGATATTGGTTGCCGGGTGTTCCAGGATCTCGACGCCCGGCCAGTCGATCTGGAGTTCCTGCGCCATCTGCCGCGCCGTTGCCGGCATCAGTTGCATCAGCCCGATCGCCCCCTTATTGGAGACTGCCAGGGTGTCGAAGGAGCTCTCGATCCGGATGATGGCCAGGATCATCTCGGGGGGGACGTCATACTTGATCGAAGCGTCGGCGATCGACTCGCTCATGCCTTGCATGGTCTCTCGCGGCAGCCGGACCCGCACCTCTCCCAGGTAGTCCCGCAGCATGATCCCGGTGTGCAGTTGCAGTTTTTCTCTGCGCAGCTCGTCAATTTTCGCCCGCTGCACCCGCACGAGCGACTGGACCTGGTCGAGATTCTCGAGGTGTTGCTGGTATTCGACGCCCAGCACAAAGCCGGCGACCAGCATGACGATCGAGATCAGCGCGGATAAGAAAAACTTCATGCCTGAAACCCTCCTCCAACCGAACGTGCTGATCCTGATACCGCGAGTCACGCTCTCCGTCAAGTGCCTCCTGATCCAATTCAACAAAACCGCCAGTTTCCTGACGGTTGACGAATTACTGGCGAGGCAATTCCGGAAGCGTGATCTGCAATCGGTCACCTACGGCGAGCTCTTCCGCCCTCGCGATGCCGCCGGCCACCTCCAGCAAGTACCGCGTCGCGCGAATCGTGCCGTATGAGGAACAGGGGTCCGCTCTGCATGGCGGTACGGCGTGATCGATGTGCACAATCCGGAACGTCTCGTCCATCCAGATCATGTCGAGGGGAACGAGCACGTTCTTCATCCAGAAGGTCCTCACGCCGAGGGCTTGGAATACGAACACCATCGCCTCGTCGGGTCCGATCTCGGCGCGGCGCATGTAGCCACGGGCCTGGCGGAGAGACGTGTCGGCGATCTCCGCCGCGAATCGGCGGCCTCCGGGAAAGAGAACATCGGCACGCAACGCCTCGCGAACCGCACGTGCGGGACCGGCCGACCCCTTCCCCCCCTCCCCTGCCCGCCCCGCCAGCTGCTCCGTGCCGTCGGGCGGCGGGTCGGCGCAGGCGAGGGTCGCCGGGAAGGACGACATGAGCAGGAGGATTGCCAGGCTCCGCACAAGCGCGCCGACGTGCCTGTTCATCCCAAGTTCGAGAACCTCCGTTTCTGATTGTGCCCGGAATTCATCCTGAAGGGGAATGGCAGGCCACGGATCCTATCCGGCGTCCCGCTCCCGGTCAAGGATAGCACCGGCAAGGTCACCCCAGAGTGAGGCGCCGTGGGCTGCCCCCCTCCGGACGCGGGTCCGCCTCGCTGACACCGCATAGCGGCCATTTCCCTATATACTCAATCGCTTCACCCGCAACGGACCGGCGACGCGACCTTCCGAACTTCGGGGGAGGGGGAGAACTTCATATTAGGAGTGGTGCGGGCATGCGGATCGGCATCAATGGACTCGGCCGGATCGGACGAGGGTTCCTGAGGGCTTCCCTGACCCTGGACGATCTGCAGGTTGTCGCGGTCAACGATCTGGGGGATCGCGCGATCCTCGCCCACCTGCTTCGCCACGACTCCCTGTTCGGGAAGCCTGGCCCTCCGATTGTCGCTCGCGAGGACGGGTTGCGCGTCGGGGACCGCTTGATCCGCTGCACCCACGCCACGATGCCCGGTTCGATACCATGGAGCGAGGCCGGCGTCGATCTGGTTCTGGAAGCAACCGGCCAATTCACCTCCCGGTCCGCGGCGGCCGGTCATCTCGAGCGGGGGGCGGGGCATGTCATCATCACCTCCCCCTCGGACGATGCCGATCTGATGATCTGTTATGGCATCAATGAGAGCCTGTACGATCCGGAGCGTCACCGCATCCTCTCCAACGCCTCCTGCACCACGAACGCCATGGCGGCCGTCATGACGGTGGTGGACCGGGAATTCGGCATCGAGCGCGCCGCGATGACGACGGTCCACTGTTACACCAACAACCAGGTACTGATGGACACGCCGCACCGGGACCCGCGGCGCGCGCGCGCGGCCGGCATGTCGATGATCCCGACCTCCACGTCGGCCGCCGGAGCGATCGTGAGGGTGATGCCGCAGCTGGAGGGACGCGTTTACGCTCTCGCGGTGCGTGTTCCAACCGCGGCGGTCTCATTGATCGACCTGTCGATCATTCTGCGTCGCCCGACGGACCTCGAGACCGTCCGGGGGGCGCTCAGGCGGGCCGCGAGCGGTCCCCTCCTCGGGGTACTGGGATATTCGGACGAGGAACTCGTCTCGATCGATTACCTCGGCGACCCCCGATCGGCAATCATCGACGGCCCGCTCCTCGCGGTCGAGGGGGAGCGGCTGCTGAAGATCCTGGCCTGGTACGACAATGAGAGTGGTTACGTCGCGCGCCTCGTCGATCTCGTCCGCCACATTGTGCGTCGGCAGGACGGCGCAGGTCGGAATCAACGATGAACTTCCGCAGACTTTCGGTGCGGGATCTCGATGTGCGCGGCAAGCGCGTCTTCGTGCGGGTCGACTTCAATGTGCCGCTGCGTGGGGGGTCGGTCGCGGATGACACGCGGCTGAAGGCTTCCCTCCCCACGCTTCAGCTCCTGGCCGAAAGAAAGGCACGCATCGTCGCAGCGTCCCATCTGGGGCGGCCGCATGGGAAGCGGGTGCCGAACATGAGCCTCGCGCCGGTCATCGATCCGCTGTCCACCCTCCTCTCCAGGCCGGTGCGGATGGCGCCCGACTGCGTCGGCCCCGAGGTGGAGGGGGAGGTCAGGGACCTGGCTGAGGGGGAAATCCTGCTTCTCGAAAACCTCCGCTTCCACAAGGAGGAGGAAGCCAACGATTCCGACTTCGCCTCGCAACTCGCAGGGCTGGCCGACCTGTTCGTGAACGACGCGTTCGGCAGCTCCCATCGGGCCCATGCGTCGGTCGTCGGCATCCCCCGGCACCTGAGTGGCTCCGCCGTCGGCCTCCTCCTCGAACGCGAGATGGAGATGCTCAGCCGGCTCCGGGAGCACCACGAATCCCCATACATCGCGGTCCTCGGCGGGGCCAAGGTTTCGGATAAGATGGATTTATTGCACAATCTCATCGGCAAGGTCGACGCGATCCTTATTGGCGGCGCCATGGCCTACACCTTCTTGAAGGCAAAGGGGATGACGGTTGGATCGTCGCGCATCGAGCAGGGGAAGATCGAGCACGCGAAGGTGATCCTCGCCCGCGCTCAGGAGACGGGGGTCGCGCTCCACCTCCCACAGGACCACGTCGTCGCGCGCTCGCCCGAGCCGGGGGCCGCTTGCCACGCGACCCGGGGCGTTTCGATCGAAAGGGGGATGATCGCGTTCGACATCGGCCCGAAGACGCGGGAGCTGTATCGGAAGGAGATCGCTTCCGCTCGCACGATCTTCTGGAACGGTCCTCTGGGCATGTTCGAGGTCCCCCCGTACGACGAGGGGACCCGCGCCGTGGCGGATGGGATCGACTCGTCCCGCTCGTTCAGCGTCATCGGTGGCGGTGATTCGGCCGCCGCGATGATCGCGCTCGATCTGGCCGGTCGCTTTACCCACGTCTCGACGGGAGGCGGCGCCTCCCTGGAATTCCTCGCTGGAGTCGACCTGCCCGGCATTCTGGCACTCAGCCGCGCGCCGGGCGGGGCCGCCTGAAGGGAGGCTCAGATGACGCCGCTCATCATCGGCAACTGGAAAATGCACCTCACCTCGCGTGAGGCGGCCGATCTCGCCCGCACCCTGGTCCCCAAGCTTTCCCACCGGACCGACCGGGAGATCGCTCTCGCGCCGTCGTTCACCGCCCTCCCGGCGGTGCGCGAGGTGATCGCGACCAGCCCCATCCGGCTGGCCGCTCAGGATCTGTTCTGGGAGGGCGAGGGGTCGTTCACGGGGGAGGTGTCCCCCTCCATGCTGCAGGAGCTCGGCGTAACCTATGCCCTCGTCGGCCATTCGGAACGGCGCGAGCATCTCGGCGAGACCGACCAGATGGTCAATCGCAAGGTTCTCGCCGCTCTTCGCGGGGACCTGCGTCCCGTGGTCTGTGTCGGTGAACGGGA
>JAPUIN010000188.1 GCA_027297005.1 Acidobacteriota bacterium | reverse complement strand
CCGAGGGCGTTCACCGCGATCCCTCCGAGCAGGTCGAGATACTCGCGGCCGTCCGCATCGACGACCCGGCAGCCGCGGCCTGAGACGATCACGATCGGCGTGCGCACGTAGTTCGGGAACAGGTAACGGGATCCCAGGTCGATCGTCCGGCGCATAGCCGCCCCTCTCATCGGCTCGTCTCCCGGACCGCCTCGCGCAGCGATCCGCGCTCTTCGGCTCGCACCACGCGCGTCCCCTCGATGGCGCTCCCGATCAGCGCACGCGTCAAACCCTCCTCGCCGGGGCCGAGAATCATCACCTCCGGGATGCGGGCGCGCAGCGCGGCTTGACAGGCGAGCAACTTCGGGACCATTCCGCCCCGGGCCGCTCCGGTCTTCACCAGGTCGCGCATCTCGCCGAGCGTCACCCGGGTCAGGAGGTTCCCGTCGGCCCCCTGCACGCCCGGCACGTCGGTCATCAGAATGAGACGCCGCGCGCCCAGGCCGGCGGCGAGCGCCGCCGCCATCAGATCGGCGTTCACGTTCAGCCAGCCGTGCTGTGCGTTCCACGCCATGCTCGCGATGACCGGCAGCCGCCCCGCTTCGATCAGATCCAGATAGAGCGGAGCGTTCACCGACACGATCCGCCCCACCGCGCCAAGGTCCCGGTCGTCGACCGGCACGGCATGGGTGCCGGCGGCGTCGGCGCCAGTCATGCCGATGGCGGAGCAGTCGAAGCGCAGAAGAGCCTCTACGATCCGGCGGTTGATTAATCCACCGAGGACCATCAGGGCCACCGGCAGGATCTCCGCGGTCGTCACGCGCTGGCCGCCGACGAAGCGGCTCTCGATGCCGAGCCGCTGAAGCCACGCGCTCAGCTCGGAGCCGCCGCCGTGCACCACCAGAATCGGCTTGCCGCGCTCTGATGCTCTGGCGACCTCGTGGAGTATGGCGGGTCCCGGACCCCCCTCATTCATCAGGCTGCCCCCGAGCTTCAGCACCGTCAGGCTCCGCTGTGCGCGGGCGCTCATCGCGGCAATCCCTCCGCGGCAGGCCGCCCGAGCATCAGGTTGAGGTTCTGCACCGCCTGGCCGGCGGCTCCCTTGACGAGGTTGTCCAGCGCCGAGAACAGGACGGCCTGCTGGGAGCCGGGATCGCAGTTCCACCCGAGGGCGCATGAATTGGTGCCCCGCACCTCGGCCGTGGATGGGAACGCGTCCTCTCCGAGGAGTCGCACGAAAGGGGACTCGCCGTAAGCGTCCGTGAAGACACGGGTGAGATGGGACGGACCTGCTCCGGCACGCAATCGTAGAGAGATCGAGCAGAGCAGGCCGCGATCGATCGGAGCAAGATGCGGAAGGAACACCATGCCGTCTCCTGGTGACAGGTCGAGCCGGCCGGCGATCTCGGCCAGGTGCCGGTGGCGGGGTAGCCCGTACGGCCGGACCGATCCTTCGATCTCGCAGAAGAGAAGATCCTCACGCAGGTGGCGGCCGGCCCCCGACGCGCCGGCGGTGGCGTGTACGACCACGGCCGATGCCGGGTCGATCAGATCGGCCTGGCGCAGCGGTATCAGCGCCAGGAGTGCCGCCGTCGGGTAGCAGCCCGGATTGGCGACGAGCCGGGCATTCTTGAGGTTCCCGTTCGTCCACTCGCTCAGCCCGTACTGAGCCTCACCGAGCAGATCGGGCGAGTCGTGCTCGAACCCGTACCAGCCGGGATAATCAGCGGCCTGGCGCAGACGGAACGCGCCGCTCAGGTCGACCACCCGGAACCCCGCCTCCAGGAGTCGCGGGACAAGGCGAAGCGAAAGCGCCTCCGGCGTCGCCAGCATCGCGAACCGCACTCCTTGTTCGCGGAGAGCGGCGATGGCGGCATCGATCGAGTCGTCGCTCCCGATCCCCGCGCAGATGAGATCGACCGTCCCGCGGAGAGCCGGATGGATCGACGCCAGCGGCATCCCTTCGCGATCGCGGCCGCCAAAAG
The DNA here is from genome assembly GCA_027297005.1 of Acidobacteriota bacterium. Next base: position 3,103 of record JAPUIN010000188.1, on the reverse strand, counting down.
CGGCGGCGAGACGGAAGGACGGATGGCCGGCGAGCAGGCGTGCGGCCTCCCGGCCGGAATATCCGGTGGCTCCGAACAGCGCGATGTCAATCGTATCGTCAGACATCTTCTTCAGGTGCTTCCCATCTGTTTGCCCGGTGGGCGCCGCCACGGCGCGTCCGGGGCACAAAAAAAGCGACCAGCCCATCGCGGGGCCGGCCGCGACTTGGAATCTGCGCTGCTACCGGCGCCCGAGAAGCCCGCGGAACCTGAGTTCCAGCACGCGGGCGCTGCGCGGGTCCGGGGCCGCGGCAAAAAGAGTGTCGTCACCTGCAACCGTACCGATCACCTCAGGGATGGCCGCCTTGTCAATGGCGACCCCGAGGGCGTGTGCGAGTCCGGGCGACGCCTTGAAGACGACAATGTTGCCGGCTCGCGACACGCTGGTCAGGTACGAGCGCATCATCCGATCCATGCTCTCCATGCGTCCGGGCTGAACCGCCCCGTCGTTCGCGTCGTCCGCTTCGCGGTATCCCGCGGCGCTCTTCATGAACCCCAGGTCTCTGAGGTCACGGGAGAGGGTCGACTGCGTCACCCGGACGCCCGACGCCTTGAGGCGCTGCATCAGCACGGACTGGTTCTTCGGGGGTGAATCGCGCACGAAGGAGCGCAGCAGATCCTGCCGGTGGGTCTTCGGCACCGGACGGCGAGATTGCGATACAGCTGCATATTTATTCATAACGGTGAGAAAAGTACCACAGACCGTGTGCCTGTCAACAGAAAAGTATGGACGCGGTGGAGATCATCCCGCCAGGTGAAACGAATGCGCGGAGGGAGGTGCCGCGTGAACGGTTCAGGAACGGAGGAGGACGACGACGTAGAGGATGGCGAGGAGAGTGTAGGTGGAGGCGGAGAGGACCAGCAGAGCGCGACCGATCCCGCCGCGCGGCGCCGTTTCCGGGGCGATGGAGGGCAGGTAGCCGTAATTGAGGGCCACGAGACCCCAGGTATAGATCACCGTTCCGATGAACCCGATGACCGCCATCAGCAGGATCAGCGCGCCGGGAGTCGCCATCGGCAATGTGACGACCGTCATCGTGGATCCGGCGGCGAGAAACAGGTAATAGAGCCGGCGCGTCGGCACGGTCCGCAATCGCCGGAAGACGGCGCGGCTCAGATCGGCGTGGATGCGGGCGACCGACTCCATCGTCACGATCCAGGTGTCGCAGAGGAAGGCTGCTGCCACCACCAGAAAGATGATGCGGCCGAGCCCGCCGAAACGGGCGGCGAAGAATTCGCTCTGCACAACCGCCAGGCGGTATCCCTCAGGGAAGAGGCCTTGCGGAAACAGCAGCGCGTAGGCGAGCAGGCAGGTCAGTAGCGTGGTCAGTAAATTTCCGCAGACGCCGACCCCCGAATCGACGACCAGATAGCGAAGCCACTTTGAAAGCCCCGTCGATGGCCCCTCCGGCAGGGTTGACTGATCCTGCGCGGCGGAACTCGCCACATCGCTGGCCGGGGCGGTCGCGTGGACGTACGCAGCCATCCCGGCCCCCTTCGCACGCAGCCAGTACGAATAGAACATTGTCCAGAAGCCGCCAAGCCCGGCGAAGGTCAGGGCGGTCAACAGATGGGTGGCGTCGCCCGGATCCCAGGGGCGAGAGGGTGGAAATTCCGGAAAAACCAGGCCGCGCGCGAACGAGGGGAAAGCGGCGACAACCGATGGGTGGGCGCAGGCGAGGAGCAGCCCTAGAATCGTCACCCCCGCCACTCCCCACATGAACCATTCGATGAAACGGTAAAAGCGACGGCTGAGGAGAAACGCACCGAGAAGCAGCGCCATCGACAGGTAGGCCCACAGCAGTGTGCGCTCCCTCGCCGACCACCCGGCGGGCCAGTCGACGATGGCGGCCAGCGCTGTTCCTCCCGCACCGGCGAACGCGCCGACCCATAGGAAGGAGGCGGTCAACAGGATCCAGATCAGGATCCCGAATCCGGCATGCATGCGCAGGAAGCCGCGCAGGATGGTCTCGCCGGTCATCACCGTGTAACGGCCGATGGCGTAATTCACCGGCCACTGAATCAGGCAGGCCGGGATCAGCAGAAAGAGAAAGGCGAGGCCGTAGCGTGCAATGATGTACGGCCACCAGATCAACTCGCCGCTCCCCTGCGCCAGAGCAAGCCACACGATTCCGGGGCCGAGCGCGCGCAGGTAACCGGGGAAGGGCGGGACGGCTGCGCGTCGGGGCGGAGGCAGATCCGTCAAGCGGCGGGATTCTGCCGATCCGCGGCGCGACTCGGGCTCCGGCGCGAGGGGGGAAGCAGGGGGACGAAAGGTCGCGTTAGGTAATAGAGGAGAGTCATGAGGATCATGATCGGGAAGGCCAGCAGGGCGAGCAGGCCGAGCCAGAGAATGGCGATCGGAATGAAGAGGTAGCGCTCGATAAACGTGTGGTCGTACCGGCGCGCGGACGGCGGCCGAGCCGGGTCGGTTCCATCACGGGTCTCCTTGGCTGCGTCATTCATTGTTGTGACAACCGCGGGGATTCTACCATCTAGGCCTGGCCTGTTCTTGACTCGTCGCCGGGCGGGGTGCTAATCTGCCGCTCCCTCCTGACAGTCCCTGAACTGGAGGAACCGCATGGCCCCCGCCGGCCGGCTGAAGGCGAAGATTGACCGGATCAAGAAGACGATCGAGACCAAAGGATCGTCCTTGGATCCCGCGCGCAGGCGGCTGCTCAAGAAGTGGCTGAAGCGGGCGCAGCGCGCACGCCGGATCATCCTGGCCAGAGAGGCGAAAGCCAAGGTCAAAGCTCCGGCACCGCCGTCCGCGGAGGCACCGGGCGGGGGAGAGGCCCCCGCCCCGCCCGCCTGATGTTCCCGGTTACCCGTTTTCCCTGATGGCGCTCGGCGCCGCGAGCGGGTCCACCGCTCGGATCCAAGGAGAGATCAGCATGAGATCAGCTGGCAGAACCCTCACGTTGGTTGTGGTGACCCTGCTGCTCGCCGGAGCATTTGCCTGTAGCACCGGCATCGACGAACTGGTGATGAACCCGAATACCAAGGACGAGCTGATTAACAGATTGCTTGCCGATCCGGTCGCCAAGCAGGACATCATGGAACG
>JAPUIN010000187.1 GCA_027297005.1 Acidobacteriota bacterium | reverse complement strand
AGCACCCCCTAGTCCGGAGCGAGGTACGCGAGCCTGTCCCCCTCGGGGGAGATGCGTGGCATCACCTTCGATGGGTTGCCGAACAGAATCTGCCTGGGTATTAACGGGACCACGCTTCCCCCTTCTTCTTTGATCACCGCGCCCGACTTCGACCGAGCAGACGCTCCGTGAGCGTCAGGTTCCGCTCCGAGAATTGAGCCGCTGCCGCCCTCAGGTAGGGAGCGAACTGTCGTTTCCAGTAGGGCATGAACCCGGCTGAACGGATCTGCCCGAGCGTCGTGACGTAGTGATCGAGCAGCGGTTCCGCCAGCATAGAACCGGTCCGGCGCGCCGCCACCGAGGCGCTTCGCGACAGCCAGCGGACTCGATCCGGCACCTGCTCGATCGCCGAGAGGGCCATCAGACTCGACACCTGGAAGATGCTGCGTCCCTCGATCTCTGCGGTGTTCCGCAGATCCTGCCATTGCGTGCGCAGTCGCGCCACTGACGGCAGCCGCGAGGGGGGGATGCGCGCCGCCCTCTTGCGGAGCTCCGCCCACTCCTTCTTCAGGCTAGTCACATCGAGAGGTGGGGCGTTGATCGTGTCGGTCAGTTGCTCGGAGGTCGCCTCGAGTCCCTCCAGGATCCGTTCGACGCTGTCGAACTCGGCCCCGGGATCGAGAAGCCCCTCCTCCTTCAACGAGTCGGCGATCTCACGAACCAGTTTGCGTCCTGTCCCCGTCAGATCGGCGAGCGCCGCCATCACCCAGACTGGCGAGGCGCGGAAGGCCAGAATACCGACGATCTCGATCCCGTTGCCTGCGGCGCGACGCAGAGCGAACTTCTCGCCGAGTCGCCCCTCAACTGGATACGCACCGTCGACCTGACCGACTTCCTCGAGGAGAAACCGCAGGGTATCCCGCACCATGGTGCGGTAGAGCTTCGTGCGGCGCAGCGACCCCGGCAGCGCGGCGTCACCCAGCTCGCGCAGAATCCCCGCCGAAACGGCGGTGGCCGAGCGCACGGCGCGCTCGGGCAGCGAAACCAGGAAACGGGCGGTGTCGATTCTCATCTCGCGCCGGAGCGCCCGCTCAGCCGCGGATCAGGGTGCGGCTCTGCTCACGCATGAACTGGGCGACGTAATAGGGGCCTCCGCCCGCCTTGCCGGAGGAGCCGCTCCCCTTCCAGCCGCCGAACGGATTGACGCCCGGCCAGGCGCCGGTGGTGGCGCCGGCGCGCCGGTTCACGTAGACCACGCCCGCCTCGATCCGGTTGAAGAATTTCGTAATTTCGGCGTCGTCGGCGCTGAACAACCCGGCCGTCAGGCCGTACTCGGTCCGGTTGGCCAGAACGAGCGCCTCATCGAGTGAATCGACCTCCCAGACGCAGGTCACCGGCAGAAACATCTCTTCGCGGGACAGCTCGTGATCCCTGGCGAGCCCGGTGATGACGGTCGGCTGAACGAAATAGCCGAGGTCGTACCCAGCGCCCTTGACCTGCTCGCCACCGACGACGATCCGTCCATCCTTGCGTGCCATCTCGCAGTACTTTTCAAACTTCCTGTAGGACGTCTCGTTGATCACGGGACCGAGCCAGTGCTCCTTCTGGATCGGATCGCCGATCTTGATGGAGCGCGTCTTCTCGATCAGCTTCTCGGTGAACTCCTTCGCGACCTTCCTCTCGACGTAGACTCGCGAGCAGGCGCTGCACTTCTGCCCCTGCAGCCCGAATGCCGACTTCATCACCCCCTCGGCCGCCATGTCGAGGTCGGCGGTGGCGGTGATCAGCGCCGGATTCTTCCCTCCCATCTCGGTGATGCACGGCTTCGGGTAGTCGCTGGAGAACTTGCGGTAGATCCCGAAGCCGATCTCCTTCGACCCGGTGAAGAGGATGCCGTCGACGTCGGGGTTTTTGACCAACTCCTCCCCGACGGTGGCGCCGGGACCGCTGACGTAGTTGAAGACGCCGTCCGGCAGGCCCGCCTCGCGGTAGCACTCGGTCAGCCGCCACCCGGTGAGGGGCGTATCGGTCGCCGGCTTGAAGACGACGGTGTTCCCTCCCAGGAGGGCGCCTGACGTGGGGCCCCCGGCCAGCGCCATCGGAAAATTGAACGGCGAGATGATCACCCAGACGCCGTAGGGACGCAGGAGGTCGAGGTTGGTCTCCTTGTCGGAGAAGGTCTGCATCGGTTCTTCGTAGCCCTTGTGCTCCTCGACCTGATCGCAGTAGTAGTTCATCATGTCGGCGGTTTCCTGCACGTCCCCCATCGCCTCGAGCCTGTTCTTGCCGACCTCGATGCCGAGCAGGGCCGACAGATCGTAGCGGTGCTTCTCGATCGCATCGGCCGCCTTGCGGAGGTAGCTGATCCGCTCCTTCCAGGGCATGTCACGCCAGGTGGTCTCGTACGCCTTCCGGGCCGCGGCGATCGCCGCCTTCGCGTCGTCGCGTGTTCCCTTCGCGAATCTGCCCAGAACCACACGCGTGTCGGACGGGCTCCTGCTCTCGAAGGTCTCGCCGGCGGAGATCTCCCTGCCACCGATGAACAGCGGATGGGTCTTCCCAAAGCTCTTCCGGACCCGCTCGGCGGCCTCGTCGTATGCCTTGGTGAACTCGGGTGTCTGCCCAGCGGCGAGGGTGGCGTATGTCACCTTCGGCTGGGTTGATTTGTCCGCCATGTCACGCCCTCCTGCCCTGTGAAGGGGGCATTGTAGCCCATACCCGGCCGGCTCAGCGCAGCAGTTCGGCGAAGGCCCCCTGGATGACCGGGGTGGCAACCCACTGCGAAGCGGGGATCACGCGCCTTCCCTCACCGTCTCTCCAGAAGCGCCCGGGCCGCCGATCGCAGTGCTGGATCCTTTTCGCGTGCCAGGTACGCTTCGATCACCAGCCTGGCATCGCGGCCGGCAATGGCGACGATCGAACGCACCGCCTCGCGCCTCACTGTTCTCGAATCATCAATTAATGCCGCGCGAAGCGGCGGGATCCCCTCGCTCAGCCCGAGATCCCCCAGCGCGCAGGCCGCCTCGGTACGGACACGCCACGGTGAGTCCTCCAGGATCGCGGCCAGCGCCGGAACCGCCCGATCGTCCCCCACGCGGCCCAGAACGCGCACGGCTTTGAGATACGTCCGGTTCGTCCTTCTCCGCCCCGCCCCCCTCGCGACTCGCTCGACCAGATGCGAAATCGCGTCGGGACCGAACATCATCAGGGCATCCTCGGCCGCCGCGCTCACCCGCGCAACGCCGTCCCCCAGCCGCCGGACGATGAGCGGTATCGCCCCCGTCGCCTCCAGCATCACAAGCGACCCGATCGCGAGCCGGCGGACCTCACCATCATCATCTTCGAGCGAGCGCTCAAGCGCCGGCACCGCACGCGCGTCGCCGAGGAACCCCAGCTCGTAGGCGGCATCGGCGCGCAGGCCGACATCATCGTCTTCCAGATCAGCGATCAGGACCTCGACATGGGAAGGGGGCGTCTCATAGCCGCGCATCGCCTTGACGACGACGTCCGGGCGGGTCACTTCGACCCGGATCCGCCTCCTCCTGCCCTCGCTCTTCTTGGGATCGATGTCGTAGGCGAGGTAATACTGGCTCTTGAACCCTTCGGCGAGTCGACCGAACAGATGCTCGAGATCGCCTCCCGAGAACAGGAGGCGTCCTCCCGTCTCCTCGACGAAGCCCTCAAACGGCAGCCACGAGGAGGCCGAGATACCGGGGCGTATGCCATACACCACCGTTTCGGTGCGGAAGCAGAGGCGGAGCAAATCCTGGAGGAAGAGCGAACGCAGGACGTGCTGATCCCTCGCGATGTCGTTGTCGAGCCCGTCGCTGACGACGAGGATCACCTTCCTTCCCTTCCGGGTTCTCAGGTCCCGTACGACCTCACCCAGCGCCCTGAACAGGGCCGTCCCGCCGCGGGCCCGACCCAGCCTAGAGAGAGCCTTCGCCGGAGAACCCGGATCGCCTGTGAACGGCATGAGGACCGTCAGTTGCTGGTTGAACCGCGCCACCATCACTTCATCCCCCTCGCGCATCCCCTCGATCAGGGCGCGGGCCGCTTCGCGCACTTTGCGGATCTGCGAGCCCATGCTGCGCGAAAGATCGAGCAGGACGGCCACCGATAGCGGACGATCGACGCGCCCTCCCTCCAGGCCGAAATCCTGCAACTCCATCTCGACGCCGTCCTCGAGGACCCGGAACTCGTCACGGCTGAGATCGCCGACCGGATGCCCGCGTCGGTCGGTTACGGTGACGGTCAGACCAACGCGCAGAAACGGCCGGTCGACCACCCGGACGTACTCGCGCACCCGGGAGGATGGCGATTCGGCGGCCGCAGGAAGGGTGATCGAGAGGAGGAGCAATCCAAGCGCACAGCCAGCGTGTCGCGGGGGACGCGCGTCGGTTCTTCCGATCTGGAACCGGCCTGTCGTTTTCTGTTCCGTTTCTCGCATGAGGGGCGCTCGCGGCGGTGCTGCTTGTGATTATACGCGCCCCGTTGCGGCCGGCGGCAACTGCGCCGATCACGGTGCCGGTGGACGCCCCCTGCGGAACACCTCGACCCCGCCGACGTAGGTCGCCATCACCTCGGTCGCCAGGATGTCGCGATCAGGGACCGACATGAGGTCCTGCGAGAGAATCGTAAAATCGGCCCACTTCCCCGGCTCCAGACTGCCCGCTTCGTTCTCATGGAAGGCGGCGTGGGCCGCTCCCAGGGTGAACATCCGCAGCGCCTCCTCGCGCGTCAGACTCTGCTCGGGGCGCCAGGCACCATCGACCCTCCAGTCGGGAGCCTGGCGCGTGACCGCCGCGTAGAAGCCGAGCAGTGGATGCCCGAGCCGATCGGAGGCGTCGGAGGATCCCGCGAGCGGGATCCCGGCCTCCATGAGCGTCCCGAACGCATAGATGCGCCGGGACCGGTGCTCGCCGACGCGCGCCGCCTCCATGGGCCCATCCGGCATGAGTCCATCCTGGGAGGAGGAGAGGAAGCGCGGCTGCACGCTGGCGATCGTGCCGGTCGTCTTGATCACCCTGAGATCGGAGTCGTCGAACAGTGACAGGTGTTCGATGCGGAAGCGGGCGTCGGCCCCGGGAGATGATGCGAGTGCGTCGGAGAATCCACCGACCGTCTCCCTGACGGCCGCATCGCCGATCGCGTGCACCGCGATCTGCACCCCGCGACGCAGTCCGCGGGTGGCCCAGGACGCGATCTCCTCGCGCGTCATGCGCAGCCCCCCCGAATGTCCCGGCTCGTCGGCATACGGCTCGAGCAGCGCGGCCCCCCGGCTGCTGAGCGCTCCGTCCGCGAACAGCTTGATCGTTCTGATGTCGAGCCGACCTTCGGCCAGGCCTATTTCGGGTCCTCGTCGCAGCAACCCCTCGGCCGCCTCCGACGGACCGGCGACCATGAGGGAGATCCGGATCGGCAGGCGACCCTCCAGGGCCAGTCGGCGGAACAGCTCGACGCTCTCCTCACGGGGGGCGCCCAGATCGATCAGGCCGAGACGGCTGATCGTGCCGGCCGCATGCAGCATCGTGTAGCCGCTCTCGGCAAAGCGGCGCAGGGCGGCCATGAGGGCTGCAGTCTTCTCCTCAATCGTCAACGGTGGAACGAGACGCAGCACCCGCTCCCAGGCGCGATCGAGAAGAATTCCGGTCGGCTCGCCGGTGCGCTGATGGCGCAGGATCCGGCCACCAGGCGGATCGGGGGTCCGAGCGGTGATCCCGGCCATCTCCAGCGCCTTCTTGTTCACCCACACGGTGTGGCCGTCGGAGCGCACGAGAAATGCGGGGTTGTACCGGACGATTTCCGAGAGCAACCTCTTGTCCGGCAGCGTCGACTCGATCCACTGAACCTGGTTCCATCCCTTGCCGAGCACCCATTGCCCGGGGCGCAGCTCGCGCGCCCGCGTCCTCATCCGCTGGACGGCATCCTCTTCGCTCTCTGTCATCGAAAGATCGACGTAGAGCGATCCACCGGTTTCCTCATTGAGAATCGCCTCCCCCACGGCGATCGGATGGACGTGCGCGTCGATCAATCCCGGGATGACGGTCTGTCCCTTCAGGTCGATGACGGGGGTGGTGTCCCCGCGATGGCGCAGGATCGTCTCATCGTCCCCCACCGCGAGGATCCGGCCGGTCCGGGTCGCCAGAGCCGTCACGGAACCGACCCCGGGCGCGAGCGTATGGATCGTCCCACCGGTCAGGATCAGGTCCGCCTCGACCGGCTTCGAGCCCACGCAGGCGGCCGCAGCCAGCACAGGCGCGATCAAGAGAACGAGGGCGAAACGGCGCATCATTCCCCAGGTTGTGGTGAGCGGGCCGGATGATAGCACGCCGATTCAGCTCTCTCGTGTCCGGTCGCCGGATGCAAGTGGGGAGTATGCGATCAGGCGGCCGTGGTGGATGGCGATCAGATCCGCCAGCATGCCATAGGCGGTCTGTTGAACTTCGGGATCGACGATCCCGACATGGAGAATGCCGGCGAGATCGGTTGTCAGGCTCAGGCCGAGGGAGCCCCCTTCGAGGACGGCGAGAAAATCACCCTGTTTCAGGGAGATCGCCTCCACCCGCACGGGGCCGCTCCTCTCTCCTGAGGCGACGAGGCGCACCGTGCGACCGGAACACATCTCATCCACCAGCCACGTTCGATCGATGTCGGAGAGCGCGGTCCGCGCCACGTCGGCGGGACGAAGATCGCGTCCGAGCAGGACGTTTGCGAGGATCACCGCCTTGGCCGCCTGATCCCACCCGTCCAGATCGTTTTTCGGATCGGCCTCCGCAATCCCGCGCCGTTGCATCTCCAACACGGCCGCATCGATCGTCCCGCCGCGCCCCACCGCCTGCAGGACCTCGTTGCTCGTCGAGTTGAGCACGCCGCGAAACGACTCGACCCGTCCTAGCGGAAGCGCCGCCTCAACGAGATTGAACACCGGCAGGCAATCGGCCACCGCCGACTCGAAACGGAACCCCGCGGTCCGGTCGCGGGCGAGAGCCAGCAACTCATGGGCAGCGAACGCTATCGGCCCCTTGTTGGCGCTGACCACCGAGATTCCCCGACCCAGTGCCGTGCGCACGTGCGATGTCGCCGGCTCGCCGTGGATCGGATCGAGCGGCGTTCCCTCGAACAGAAGATCGAGCGGCGCGTCCGGGATCGCGTCGAGCACCGTCCCCTCACCCCGCCACCCGTCCCTCAGCAGGCTCTCCAGGTCGAGACCCGCCGGATCCGCCAGAACGCCGCGGCGCCCGCTGCTGACGAACGTGATCGTGCAGGTCAGGCCATGGCGGCCGGACAGCTCTTCGCGGCGATCAAGAATAAGGCGCGCCAGCGCCCTGTTCACGTTGCCAAACCCCGCGAAACCGATCCGCCACCCGCTCCGGGCAGTCATGATCCACCTCCGCGGCGCCACTCTCGGCCGGATCGGAGCGGTCTGTCAAGGTGCGATCTGCCCCGATGACATGGTTCCCCCCTCTGGAGTAGGATGTCCACTCAACTTTTTCACGTTCGCAGTGAACTGTTTCGGAGGGTGAACTATGGCCAAGAGAATCGGAATCCGTTTCGGGGAAGCAATGGGTGAGGGGAGCGAGGAATGGCTCTGGTCTGAGCCCGAAGTGGCGATCGGCGAGATAGACGGACCGGTCGGTCAGTCGATCGCCAACCTCATGGGGCAGAGCGCGGGCTTCACTCGCTTATTCTGCTTGGTCGATGGAGGCAAGCAGGTACGCCCAACCACGCTCATGGTTCCTAAGGTGCAGCTCAAGAAGATGCGGGACGTCGACATATTCGGCGGACCGGTGCAGGCCGGGATCGCCGATGGAGTTCTCGATGCCGTTGAGGGAGGGATCATCCCGAAAGATCAGGCCGACGATATCGCCATCATCACCATGGTCTGGATCGACCCGCGCCTCAGCGACATGAAGGACGTCCCCTGGGAGGAGGTATACCGCACCAACCGCTCGGCAATGAAGGAGGCCATCGACAAGGCGCTCAACGGCAGACCGAGCGTCGACGATCTCCTCAAGGAGGATCGCAAGTACGCGCGGCACATGTACTTCAATCGCGAAAAGAAGGAATGGGCCTTCTAACCCACGAGGGAGGAGACCATGCCCGAAAAACTGCCGGTTCTTCCGGACCATGAAGTGAAAGTGCGCCTCGAGAAGGAGCTGCGGGGCTGGAAGCACGAGGACGGCTGGCTTCGACGCAAGTACAGCACCGACGGCTGGCAAACGACCGTGATGCTGTTCAACACGATCGCGTTTTTGAGCGAGGCGGCCTTCCACCATCCCGATCTGGAGGTGACCTGGGGCAAGCTCTGGGTCAAGCTCAAGACGCATTCCGCCGGGGGGATCACCGAGCGGGACTTCGCGCTGGCGAAGGAGATCGAGCGCCACGCGCTGTGGCGGCCGGAGCAGGGATCGGCCATGGAGGGGACTCCGAACAAGTGGGTGCGCGCGAAGACGGAAGGCTGAAGCTCGCGTCCTCCAAGGCTTTCGTGGGGTAGAATGCCCCATGCGCTCCATATTGACGGTTCTCCTCGCGGGATTGTTGTCGCTCTCGACGATCGAGGGGCAGGTCCTCGACGACCCCACGCTGCGCATCGACGTCGTGGCCAGCGGCCTGAGCGCGCCGACCTCGATGGCGTTTCTGGCGCCGGACGACTTCCTCGTGCTGCAGAAGAACGACGGCC
>JAPUIN010000186.1 GCA_027297005.1 Acidobacteriota bacterium | reverse complement strand
GCTCGCCCTGGTGTTCGCCCAGGCCTTCCATCAGGCGCGTCTGAAGAGCCCGACCTTCGATGAACCGGCGCACATTGGCGCCGGGTTCTCCTATCTGAAGACCGGGACCTTCAAGGTCAACCAGCAGCACCCCCCGCTGCTCAAGGAGATCGCGGCCCTACCGCTCGTGCTGATTGACGCGCACTGGCCGATGACGGAGGAGGCGTGGGCCACGATCCCGAATCTCCCGGAGCCGTGGTTTCAGTGGTCGCTGGGGCAGGAAGTGATCTTCCGCAACGATCCGGAGCGGGTCCTGTTCTTCACGCGCATGCCTTTCGTCCTCATGGCGACGGGTCTCGGCGCGCTCCTGTACCTGTGGGGACGCCGGCTTATCGGCGGTGCGCCGGCGGTCGCCGCGCTGGGCCTGTACGCCCTCGATCCCACGATCATCGCCCACGCCCCGCTGGTCACGACCGATGTCGGCTTCGCCGCGTTCGGGATGCTGTTTCTGTTCGCGCTCTGGTCTTACCTCAATCACCGGACCCTGCAGCGCCTGCTGTGGTGCGGACTCGCTCTCGGGGCGGCCCTCGGCGCGAAATTCTCCGCGCTGATTCTGATCCCCACGGCCTTCATTCTGCTCTGTGGCGCCATCGCCTGGCTTCCTGAGTCGATCCCGATCCGCCGGTCGACGATCATCGATCCGTATGCCGGGACGCCAAAGGGGAGGCGCCTGCTCTGGTCGATCTACGCGCTAGGCGCGATGGCGGCACTGGCGGCCGTCGTGCTGTGGGCGCTCTACCTGTTCCCGACCGATCCGTTTCTCTACGTCCGCGGTCTCAAGCTCGTGAACATCGATCACCATCGCGAGTACCAGGCGTTTTTGGCCGGCGCCTTCGGCCGTCATTTCATGAGCTACTATCTCGTCGCGTGGCTCCTCAAGACGCCGATCCCGATTCTGATCTGCGTCTTCATGGGGCTGTGGTTTCTCTTCCGTAGCGGCGAAATCGCCGCGATGGATCGCGCCTTCCTGGTTCTGCCCCCCCTGCTGATCGGGGGGGCCTACACACTGCTTTCCCACAATCTCGGGATCCGATACCTGATCCCGGCCCTCCCGTTTCTCCATCTGATCGGTGGCGTGGGGCTCGTTCGACTCGCGCGTGCGGGCGGGGTGGCACGGGTCGTGGCCGGCATATTCTGCGCCTGGCTCGCGATCGGGGCGGCCGCCATCCATCCCGATCAGATCTCCTATTTCAATGAGGCGGCATGTCTCATCAGGGAGCCCGCGCGTCTCGGCGCGGCGGGCGGGACGGCGTGCGGTCCGTACTGGCTCGATGACAGCAACGTCGACTGGGGGGGGAGCCTCAAGCAGCTTGATGCCTGGCTCCAGACGAACGCTCCGGGGAGAAGGATCCGCCTCGCCTATTTCGGCAGCATCTCCCCCTCCGTCTACGGGATCGATCACGAGCGGATCGGAGTCGCCGATCTGCTGAGCCCCCCCGGGCCCGGCCTTCACGTCATTAGCGCCCACATGCTCGCCCGCGCGAGGGGGGAGCTTGCCCGCCGGCACGGCAACGGGCCCGGGAACTGGTTCGCACACGTCGAGCCGCGGGCCGTCGTCGCGCATGCTTATTACATCTATGAGATTGGGGCGACCGATCGGAATCAGGACGCCGAGCGTTCCTCATCTTGAGGCGTCGAGCCGGATCTCGCGACGCAACGCGAACCCTTTCCACATCATGTAGATCGCCGGGATAATTAGCAGGGTCAGGAACGTTGAGCTCAACAGCCCGCCGACCATGGGTGCCGCGATCCTCTGCATGATCTGGCTGCCGCTCTCGAAGACATTGCCCGCCATGATGGGGAGCAGGCCGATGATCGTCGTGGCGACCGTCATGATCTTGGGTCGGACCCGCATGACGGCCCCCTCGACAATCGTTTCGTACAGATCGGCAAGTGTCCGGAGCCTCCCCTCGCGGCGACGCCTGGCGTAGGCCTCGTCGAGGTAAACGAGCATGATGATGCCGGTCTCGGCGGCGAGGCCGGCGAGGGCGATGAACCCGACGGCGGCGGCGATCGAGATGTTGTAGTCGAGCGCGAACATCAGCCAGACCCCGCCGACGAGAGAGAAGGGTAGTGAGAGGAGCACGATGAGCACTTCGGTCAGATTCCGGAAGTGCATAAAGAGCAGGAAGAAGATCACGGCCAGGGTCAATGGGATGACCAGCGCAAGGCGCTCGGACGCCCGTTCCATGTACTCGTATCGGCCGCTCCAGCGGATCGAATAACCGGCCGGCAGCGACACCTTCTCGGCGACCGCTTGACGCGCACGGCGCACGTAGGTGCTCAAATCCACCTCGTCTTCTCGAATGCTCACCTGGATCCAGGCGTTCAGGCGTGCGTTCTCACTCTTGATCGATGGGGGGCCCCGTCGCACCTGCAGGTTGGCGACCTGTCTCAGTGGAATGTGTCCCCCCCCGGGCGTCGGGACCAGCACGCGGCGCAGGGCGTCGATGTTGTCTCGCAGCTCCGGCTTGTACCGGAGGTTGACCGGATAACGTTCCAGCCCCTCAACGGTCTCCGTGATGTTCATGCCCCCTATGGAAGTCATGATCACGTCCTGGATGTCTCCAACGGTCAGCCCGTAGCGCGCGGCCTCCTGCCGGTCGATCTCGAAATCCAGGTAGTACCCGCCGAATGATTTGTCTGCATAGGCGGAGAGTGTTCCCGGCAGTTCGCGGACGACCTGCGCGATCTCCTGCGCGATGTCCTGCAAGACCTGGAGGTCTGGGCCGGCGATCTTGATGCCGACGGGCGATCGAATACCCGTGGTCATCATGTCCAGCCGGATCTGGATCGGGCCTTCCATGCTCGTGTTCGTGAGGCCAGGGAAACGGATCGCGTCGTTCATCGCCCGGTCGAGTTCGGCCGGAGTTCTTGCCGGAATGCTCTCCGGCCAGAAGTGCTGGAGCCAGCCACGAGCCCGTTCCGGCAGCGGTATCCAGCTGTGCCACCGCCACACCTGGCGCTGCGGCCACTCCTCCGGTGGCTTGAGCATCAGCGTCGTTTCGATCATGGACAGCGGCGCTGGATCGGTTGATGTTTCGGCCCGGCCGATCTTGCCGAAGACGTGTTCAACCTCCGGGAAGGACGCCAGAATCCTGTCGGTCTGTTGGAGCAGTTGCTTCGCCTTGGTGATGGAGATCCCCGGATCCGCCGTCGGCATCCAGAGGAAGTCCCCCTCGTAGAAGGGAGGGATGAACTCTTCCCCCAGGCCGGAGTAAGGCAACCAGGTCACCAGCATCACGAGGACCGCGACGAGGATGACCGTCTTCGGGAAGCGGAGGACGAAATGGATGAAGGGATGATAGAGCCAGATGAAGAACCGGCTGATCGGATTGGCGTTCTCGTGCCGGATCTTCCCGCGTACGAAGAAGCACATCAGGACCGGGATCGTGGTGATGGCGAGAACGCTCGCCGCCGCCATGGCGAACGTCTTCGTATAGGCGAGAGGACTGAACAGACGCCCTTCCTGGGCCTGAAGCGTGAAGACCGGCAGGAACGACAGCGTGATGATCAGGAGGCTGAAGAAAAGAGCCGGACCGACCTCCTTCGCCGCATCTCCCATGATCCGATCCCGGTCCACCGTCTGGCCCGGCGGAATCCTCTCGAGGTGTTTGTGCGCGTTCTCGACCATCACGACACTGGCATCGACCATGACCCCGATCGCGATGGCGATCCCTCCCAACGACA
>JAPUIN010000185.1 GCA_027297005.1 Acidobacteriota bacterium | reverse complement strand
AACGCACCCTTCTCGTGGCCGAACAGTTCCGACTCGATCAGGTCTTCGGGAATCGCGGCGCAGTTGACCTGCACGAAGCGCGCTTCCGAGCGCGGACTGCTCTGATGGATCGCGTGCGCGACGAGTTCCTTGCCGGTCCCGTTCTCGCCGAAAATGAGCACCCGGCCCTGGGTGGGAGCCGTGATCTCGATCTGACGGCGCAGGTCGCGAATGGCACGGCTCTCGCCGATCAGACGCTCCTCCTCCTGCAGTTGCTCTTTCAGGCCTTGGATGCGCAGATCCTTCTTGCGATCTGACACGGCGTTGCGCAGCGCGAGCGCGACCTTTTCGAGAGACAGCGGCTTTTCGATAAAGTCATACGCGCCCAGTTGTCCAGCACGGTGGGCCACCGGCACGTCGGCATGTCCCGAGATCATGATGACGCGCGGGGACGAGGGCAGGGCGACGATCTCCTCCAGAATCGACAACCCGTCGCGGCCAGGCAGCCAAACATCGAGAAGGATCGCATGATACGGCTGGCGCCGGGCTTTCTGCAGGCAGTCTTCCCCCGAGCCGGAGAGATCGACGGAGTACCCCTCATCCTTGAGAATGTTCGCGAGAGAGGTCCTGACGCCCTCCTCATCATCGACGACCAGAACGCGCGCTTTCGTCATGGCCGCCATTCTACCCCACGCCTCCGGCGTCGGCTGATCCGGCCGGCAGTTCGATCACAAACCGCGTGCCACGCGGTTCGTTGTCCTCGACGTGGATCCTCCCGTGATGGTCGGTCACGATGCGATGCACAATCGCGAGACCCAGGCCCCCTCCCTGCTTCTTGGTCGAGAAGGCGGGGAGGAACAGGCGGTCGCGATCCTCTGGGCGGATCCCGGGACCGTCGTCAGCCACCTCGAGGCGGATCACGGACGACGAGGGGTCGCGGCGCGCGGCGATCGTGATGGTGCCGCGGCCCTGCATCGCCTGGACGGCATTGTCGAGCAGGTTGACGAGCACGCGCTGCATCTGATCAGGATCGACCGTCACGGGCGGAATCCCCGGTTCGCATTCCGGCACGATCTTCACCCCGGGATGGATGCCGTTGTAGAGCGCGAGAGCACCGTCGACCAGTCGCGCCAGATCGGTCGGGATCGGCTTGGGAGCCGGCAGTCGAGCGAAACGGCTGAATTCATCAACGAGATTCTTCAGCGCCGACACCTCCCGCACGATCACCGCTGTCCCCTCGGCGACGATGCCGTCCAGGTTCGGATCCCCCGCGTCATACTTCTTGCGAATGCGCTCGGCTGACAGCTGGATCGGCGTGAGAGGGTTCTTGATCTCGTGAGCCAGCCGGCGCGCGACTTCGCGCCATGCGGCGATCTTCTGCGCCCGCATCAGATCAGTGAGATCCTCGATGACCAGGATCGCCCCTAGGACCTCCTTCGCGTCGCCCCGCAACGCGGTCGCACCGACCGCGAGCGTCAGCGTGCTCGCCTCCCGCGACACCTCGACCTCGCGGACCGCGCCGCGCCCCCCTCCGAGAGCCTCGCCGATCGCGTCTTCGATCGCGGTCCGGGCACCGACAGGAAGCAACGGCCCCAGGGTGCGCCCGACCGGGTGGGGTCCGCTGTCCAGTGCGAGAAGTCGAAGCGCCGCGCGGTTGACGGTCGTGATCCGCCCCGACGCGTCGAGCGACACCACGCCCGTCGTGAGATTGTGGAGGAGGGTCTCGATGTAGCGACGGCGTTCCATGAGCGCCTGGTTGCTCTGGAACAGCTCGAGATTGCGCTTCTCGATAATGTCCTTACCCGACTTGAGATCGGCGGTCATCTGATTGAACGAGTCGACCAGGATCCCGAGCTCATCCCCCGCCTCGACCTCCACTCGGTAGTCAAGATTGCCGGAGGAGATCTCCCGGGTCCCCTGAGCGAGCGACTGAATCGGCTCGGTGATGCGGCGCGCCAGATAGAGACCAATCCAAGTCACGGAGAAAAGAACGAGAAGGGTGATCAGGGCGAACACCGCGACGTACACGCGCTTGATCAACCCCTTCTGAGCGCGCACCTGCTTGTATTCCTCATTGCTGCGGCTGACGTCGCGCACCAGGCGCGCCATGTCGCGACGGAGGTAGGTGCCGACCGTCACCACCGCTACCACCTCCCCCTCCGGTCCGGCGCGCACCGGGTGGCCGCAGCGGATCAGAATCCCGGAGCGGAACTCGGAGGTCAACGTGAACGTCTTCCCCTCAAACGCGGCCTGCCATTGGTCGGAAGGAACGTCCGGCAGTTCGCTGGTGGCCGGTACGTGCGGATCGACGACGAGATACCCGGCATCGCGCCCCAGATCGAGCGAGATCAGATCGAGCTGGTATTCGCTCAAGAGCACCGCCATGGCGCGGTGGATGTCACCGGGGGCGTCCCTCTGCAGCAAATCCCCTTCCGCCAGCCGCTCCGCCACGATCGCCGCGAACCCCGCCCCGCGGCGGCGCGCCTCGTCGTAATAAGTGGTGACGATCTGCTCAGAAGCGTCGGACAGACGATCCATCGGCTCGTTGAACCAGCTATCGATGCTCCTCTGGATCAGGTGGAGCGCGGCGTAGAAGATGATCCCCGAG
>JAPUIN010000184.1 GCA_027297005.1 Acidobacteriota bacterium | reverse complement strand
TCCCGCGAACACCTCGAGGGGATGAACGCGCTCATCTCGCGCTCCCGCAACGAGAGCCTCGAGCAGGAGGAGATCAACGAACTGTTTCGCCACGCCCACTCCCTGAAGGGGATGGCCGCCACGATGGGATTCCGGCCGATCACCACCCTGGCGCACCTCATGGAGGACATCTTTCAGCGCTGGCGCGCGGGCTCTCTCGTTCCGTCCGCACCGGTGCTCGACCGGCTGCTCCTCGCCGCCGATCGTCTGGCCACCCAGCTCGATGCGACCGGCGAGGGAAGGGATCCCGAGGACGATCCCGGGATGGTGGAATCGATCCGCTCCTTGCTCGACCCATCCAGGGAAGGAGCACCTCCATCCACCGATCTCCTTCCTCCGGGAGCTGACGGCGACGAGCCGGCGCCACCTTCCGATCCACCCACCGGACAGGCGGCCTCGGCCACCGACCACCCCGGCGATGATGACGCGCGCCCCCGTCTGACTGTGGACGTACGGCTGTGCGCGGCCACGGCGCTGTCGGCCGCCCGCGGACTCGTCATCATCAAGAAGCTGGAATCGTTCGGCCGCATCTTAACCTGCACGCCCCCACAGGAGGCGATCACGTCGGGTCGATTCGGTGGACAGCTGCGCATCACGCTTGCCTCGTCGACTCCTGCCGGGACGATCGCGGAGACGATCCGCGCGATGGCTGATGTCGAGCTGTGCCGCGTCGGCGCCGAGCCATCCGGGGGTCGTCGACATGCCGATCGCCGGGGACCGGGTGATCGGCGCGGACACCCCGGAGAGGACGGGACCGCCGCACGACCCGAGGCGGTTCACACCATCCGCGTGGCGACCGATCGTATGGACCGGCTGCTGAATGGCATCGGTGAGCTGATCCTCGACCGGGAACGCCTCAAGATCGCCGTGCGTTCCGAGCCCGGCGCCCCAGAGATCGCAATCCTGGAGGGGCTCGGCCGCACCATCGATGCGTTGCGGGACGAGGTGATGGCGATGCGTCTGATCCCCTTCTCCTCAATCGTGCCCCGTCTCGAACGGACGGTCCGCGATCTCTGCCACCGCCTCGACAAGAAGGTCGATCTGGTCGTGGCGGGCGGCGATGTCTCGGTGGATCGCTCCATCCTCGAGGACATGATGGATCCTCTCCAGCACATCCTGCGCAACAGCATCGACCATGGCGTCGAACCTCCGGAGACCCGCAGCGCCGCCGGGAAGAGCGAGACGGGGCGCATCGAGATCGGACTCACCCGCCGTGAGGAACGGGTCGTGCTGACGGTCGAGGATGACGGCCACGGGATCGACCCGGTGGCGTTGCGCCGCGTGGCGGTCGAGAGGCGCTTCATCAGCCGGGAGGCGGCGAAGAGCCTGTCCGATGAGGAGGCGTTGCAGCTGATCACGACACCCGGCTTCTCCACGGCGCACCGGACGACCGAGATCTCCGGCCGCGGAGTCGGCATGGATGTGGTGCAGACCCAGGTCCGCAAGCTCGGCGGTCGCCTCCACATCCGATCGCGGGTGGGGCACGGCACCAGGTTCGAGATGGATCTACCGCTCACCGTGACGGTGACGCGGGCTTTTCTGTGCCGCGCAGGCGGCGAGATCTACGCGGTACCGGTCTCCATCGTGCAGCAGACGCTCGAGCTGCAGAGCGAGCAGATCCAGGGAAGCCGGGGGGAGAGACTGGTGCAGCAGGGGGAGGAGATGGTCACCGTGCTGTCGCTGGCGGGATTGCTGTTGGATGACCCCGGCGCCGCCTTCCCCGCCGTCTTCCCTGCCCTCATCTACCGGATCGGGCAGAAGTCGTACGCCCTCGCGATCGACGAGATTCTCGGCGAGGAGGAGATCGTCATCAAGCCGCTCAAGCACCCCCTCGAGCTGCTTCCGCACTATTCCGGAGCGGCGATTCTGAACGACGGCCGCATCGCGCTGATTCTCGATCCGACCAATCTGGCTCTCGCCTCGAGGGCCGCCTGATGGCCGCCTCCACGGCAAGCGTCCCCGATCCCGCCCGCTTCCTCGCCCTGAGCGAGGCGGGGGCGCGCAACGCCGCCGAGGCGCTGTCTCAGTTGATCGGTCGACCCCTGAACCTGGAGGTCCCCTGGGCCCGGGCGGTCGCGCTGAACACCGTCGCGGAGATCGTGGGCGGCCGTTCGCGCCCGGTCTGCGCCCTATCGCTGCGGGTGTTCGGCGGCCTGCGAGGTAATCTCCTGGTACTCTTCGGCGCCGAGCAGGTGCCTCTCCTCCTGCGCCTGGTGCTCGGCGGTGCGTCCGGCGCGCCGGCCGCACCGCGGGAGGGGGACGAAGCCTGGGACAACCGTCTGACCGACCTGCAACGCTCGGCTCTGCAGGAGGTCGGAAACATTCTAGCCGCCGCCTACCTGAACGCCCTGAGCGGTCTGCTCGGGGTCAGCCTGCTCCCCTCGATCCCGGGGCTCGCCATCGACATGGCCGGTGCGGTGACCGACTACCTGCTGATCGAAATGGCCCCGCTCACCGACACCGCCCTCGTCCTCGCCAGCGGGGTGCACGAACCTGAAAGCGGCCTCAAGGGTGAATTCTTTTTCCTGCCGGATCCATCGAGCTACGAGGCCCTGGCTGCGTCCCCCGCGACTGCATCGGCCGCGGGCGGGAACCGACCCTGATGTGCTCGCCATCGCTCCTGGCTGGAGAGATGAAGGTCAGTGGCGCACCAGGACGGCTGATCATCCATGGTCTGGGGTCGTGCGTTGCGGTTTTCCTGTACGATCCGGGCCCCCGCATCGGAGGACTGGCGCACATTCTGCTGCCCACGCCACCGCCTGGTACCACCGATCGGCTGGGACGTTATGCGCCGACCGCAATCGCGACGATGATCGAGGAGTCGATTCAACTCGGTGCCCGGCGCGAGGCTCTGCTCGCGAAGGTGACCGGCGGCTCACGGATGTTCGAGATCGACGCCGGCCGCCCGATGATCGGGGAGAAAAACGTTGCCGCCGCATTGGCGTCGCTGATCGCGGAGGGGATTAATGTGATCGCGACCGACACCGGTGGCGAGCGCGGTCGCACGGTGACAGCCGATCTCGACGACGGCAGCCTCATGATCAGCATGATCCGGGGGGAGTCGCGGAGCATCTGATTTGGAAGTTCCGTTCAGGCGCATGAGGCCTGCGACCCGATTCGGGACTTAGATGTGCCGGTCGATCAACTTGACGAGGGCGTCCTGAGTGGTCGCGCCGATCAACTGCTCGACAACCTTTCCTTCCTTGAATAACAGCAGCGTCGGGATGCTCTGGACACCAAACTGGGTCGCCAGGGCGCTCTGCTCATCGACGTTGACCTTGCCGACCCGCGCCTTACCGTCATACTGCTCGGCTAGTTTCTCGAGCACGGGAGCCACCATGCGGCAGGGGCCGCACCACTCGGCCCAGAAATCAACCAGGATCGGGGCGTCCTTCTTGATCTCTTCCTCGAAGTTGTTCGTCGTCAGCGTGACGATCTTGTCGCTCATGGCTCTGATCTCTCCCTGTCGTTCGTCGATTCGAAATGGAGCGAGTCTTATATCATATGCCCCGGACCTCATCCAAGAACCGCGGCCGGGCCGCCGTTCCTCCGACCCCGGCTAGGCGGGCCGGTCGAAAGTATAGATGCGAGGCGAACCCGGACGATTCAGGCCACGTCGACAGTGGGGGCAGAACTTTCTGGTCAATGCCGGGGCGATCGCGGCGATCGTTTCGGCGTTCGCACCGCGGCCGGATGACCGGGTGCTCGAGGTCGGCCCCGGACACGGCGCCCTGACGGAGGCGATCATCTCCCGCGTCGGCAGGCTCCTCGCCGTGGAGATCGACCCGGCGCTCGCCGGCGAGCTTATCGAGCGGCTGGAGCACTTCCGGGTCGGGGGCCGGCTCGAGATCATTGAGGGGGACGTTCTCGCCCTCGTAATGGGCCGGTTGCTGCAAAGACTGGGCGCGACGGAGTATCCCGTGCGACTGATCGGCAACCTGCCGTACAACATCGCCACGGCGGTGATCCTGAGCGGCCTGAGACATGCCCACATGCTCGCCGATCTTCACGTCATGGTGCAGCGCGAGGTGGCCGATCGCATTCTCGCGACGCCGGGCCGGAAGAGCTACGGAAGCCTCTCGGTCCTCTGTCAGGCGTACGCCCGGATCGACCGGATCCTGCGCCTGCGACCCGGCTCCTTCTTGCCTCGT
>JAPUIN010000183.1 GCA_027297005.1 Acidobacteriota bacterium | reverse complement strand
TGTGGGGATCCGCATGCGTGATCAGACGACCGCCATCTTCCATCGGCAGGTAGACGTTTTCCTGGGGATGGATCTGCAGTCCGTGCTTGCCCAGGTCGAGCTCTCGCGTCACCTCAGGCCGCAACAGGCTGACAACGTAGGAGCAGACCGAGTACTTGAACCCGGGATAAATTTCTTCGGTGACCGCCGCGCCCCCCAGCACATGCCGGCGCTCCAGGACGAGCACCTTGCGCCCCGCTTTGGCGAGATAGGCCGCGCAAGTCAGGCCATTATGTCCGCCACCCACCACGATTGCATCGTATGTCTGTGCCATTGTTTTCCTGCCGAAGATCTATTTTACGTGATTGTGAGACTCTCGAATTCAGCAGCGTCGACCCATCATTCCTTCTTTCTAGGCGGATCGAAGAAGGGCATTTTGACCACCCTGGCCGGGATCGAGTAGGTCTTGGCCTCGATCACCTCCTCGATCCAGAAGCACGACCCCTGCTTCGCACACTGGGGCGGGATGCGCGCAATCACAATGTACTTCTTGAGCAGCGGCGACCACATGCCGCTGGTGCCCCGGCCGATATGATCCTTCTGTGCTTCGTCGGAGTAGATCGGCACCGCTTCCTTCCAGGGCCGTTCCGGCAAATGGAGCGGCATCTTGAACTCGCCGTAGTACTTCTCGATATACGTAACGTCGAGTTCGACACCCACGGTGTTCCAGCGCGATGTACCATTCTCCTTTTCTCTTCGCAGGGCATCACGGCCGACGAAGTAATCGCCATCGAGCTTGCACATCCACCCGAGGCCCAACTCGAGGGGGGAGATCTTCTGCACATCGAAGAGGGTCTGCTTGGCGGAGATAAACTCCGCATCGATTTGCAGCAGCCCGGCCTCGATCCGCGCCATGTCGAGGGCAATCAGGCCGCAGGGCCGCAGCTTGTAGTCCGGGCTGAGTTCCATCGCCGAGTCCCAGATCTTCTCTGCATCCTCGGCACGCACGAAGATTTCGAAACCGAGATCACCGGTATACCCGGTGCGGGAAATCAACGCGGGCGCACCACTCACGTCGGCTCTGGTGCACTCGAAGAATTTCAGCTTGACCAGGTCGACGCCCGTAAGCTTCTGTAACAGCTCGCGTGAGGTCGGCCCCTGAAGCGCGATGCCTGCCATCTCCTCGGACACGTCATCGATCGTGACATCGAAGCCGAACGCATTGTCCTCGAGCCAATCCAGGCCCGGCAGGGTCGCAGTCAAGCGGAGATGGTTTTCGCCGACATGGAAGACCGCGCCATCGTCGATCACCATGCCGTCATCGTTGCACCAGGTGGTATAGAAAACGCGTCCCGGACGAGACTTCGAGATATTGCGCACGACCAGGCGCTGGAGCAATGCCTGCGCGTCGGGCCCTCGCACATCGTATTTATGGAGCGGAGAGACATCCACCAGGCCGCAGCCCAGGCGGATTGCATTGTATTCGAAGACAGGATCGAGACTGTACATCGTGGCGGACAGGAAGCCCTCCCAGTCTTCCCAGCGCTGACCCTGATTCAGCGCTGACGTACGGGCATGGAAGGGTGTCCGTCGTGTCATCTCATCTCCTTGATGAGGGGGCGGGGCGCACTATATCAGTCTCATCGCTTTCTGAAGTCGCGCAGGATCTCACGGCTGGCGTTCATTCCCGGCCCGCCCATGACACCACCCCCGGGGTGCGCGCCCGATCCGCACAGGTACATCCCCCTGACCGGGGACCGGTAATCCGCCCAGCCCCAGGCCGGCCTCATACAGAAGAGCTGATCCTGAGAGATCTCACCGTGAAAAATCTGCCCTCCGGTCAGACCAAACTCCTGTTCGAGGTCCCAGGGGCTGAGCACTTCACGAGCAATGATGGCGGACTTGATATTGGGCGCGTACTCGGCGAGGGTCTCGATGATGTTGTCCCCCACTTTCTCTCGAATCTCGGGCCAGCTTCCCTCTTTCAGGTGATACGGGCCGTACTGCACGAACAACGACAGGACATGCTTCCCCTTGGGCGCCAGCGACTCGTCCACCACCGAGGCGATGGTCCCTTCGATGAAAGGCCGGCGCGAGGGGCGTCCGTATTTCATATCGTCATAGGCCTGTTCCAGGTACTCCATGCTGGGGCCGATCTCGAGCATCGCCTGATGCTGCGGCGCCTTCGGATCCTGCCCCGGCAGGCACTTCCAGTTCGGCAGCTCCCCCAGCGCGCAATTCACCTTGATCGAAGACCCTTCGATCTTGAAGTTGCGAATGTCCTCCAGGAAATCAGCATCGAGGTCGTGCGGCTCGATCATCTTGAGGAACGTACGCTTGGGATCGGCGTTCGACACCACGATGCGCGAACGAAGCTCGTCACCATTTTGCAGCACCACCCCCTGCGCCCTGCCATTCCGTACCAGGATGCGCTCCACCTCAGCCCCGGTGCGGATCTCCACTCCCCTGTCCCGACAGGTGCGTGCCAGGATCTGCGTGATCGCGCCCATCCCTCCATACACGAAGCCCCAGGCTCCGGGCTGTCCATCGACGCCACCGATTGAATCGTGCAGCATGACATAGGCTGATCCGGGAGACATCACACCCGTACAGGCGCCGATGGTCCCCTGATGGGCGAGCATGGCCTTGATCTCAGTGGACTCGAAGCGCTTATCCAGGATCTCGGCGCAGGAAGCCGTCATGAGCTCCATGAAGAAGCGGAGGTCTTTCTTATCGAGACGCCGCACCTCGCGTGTCAGCTTCAGGAATGACCAGTAGTCCTTGATTCGGGAGGGAGGAAAGTTCGGGGGGGTCATACGCAGGATCTTCTCGACCAGCGGACGCAAGCGAGAAAGATCGGTTTCGAACTTTTCCAGGGCGGCCGCATCCCGATTCGAGAATTTTGCCACTTCCTGGTGAAACCTGGCCGTGTCCGAATGAGTCAGCAGATAGCGTCCGTCCGGAAATGGAATGAAGCCTGCGGGATCGGGAATATAGACGCGGTAGCCCTGTTCCTTCATGCGGAAGTCGCGCACGATCTCCGGCATGAGGAGGCTGGTCGCGTAGGAGGTGCGCGACACCCGAAAGCCGGGGGCGATCTCCTCGGTCACACAGGCCCCACCCACGATCGGCCGGCGCTCGAGCACGGTGACCTTGAGGCCGGCCCTGGCGAGATATCCAGCCGTAATCAATCCATTATGTCCGCCACCCACGATGATGGCGTCGACCCTGCCATTCGTTGACATCACTCAGTACTCCTCATTCCTGTCGTTCGCGGGCCGGATCGGTGATCCGGATGCCACCGCCATCGACTCGTGACGCAGGGAGCCCCGAACGTCGTTCAGGCTCGCCGCGTGAGTGAGAGGGACGGTGGCAGCCTAGCGCAGAATGTGATGAAGATGTAAACCCAGAACGAAAGAGGCCGGCGGACGGATGTGATCTGCCCGCCGGCCCTCGGTCGAGCTGCTAACTGACGTGTTGGTTTCGGCTCAAGCTATGGAGTTCAATTTGAGTTGTTGCCTGTAGTGTCATGCTGGAGGCCGTTCTCCGGTGTCACTCCGTCCCATACGAGAGATGTTCCCACCGGCGGATCGACGGAAAGCACCCTGCCAGAGTAGAAACCACTCGGGCAGCTCCTCCTGCCCGGGATTTCGCCGTCCCATTTTCCGGCGCCGATACAACAGAACCAATCAGTCACTCCTGAACCGGTCGGGTCGCTGCAGCCGGCTCCATGGGCTTTGCCATCAATATCGCGCGAGGAAGAGGTATTTGTCTGGTAGACGAACCCATCGTAGGCTGCCTCCCACGTAACGACCGCTCCAATCACCGGGTTACCGAATTGATCCTCGACGTGGGTCTCGGTGTGAATATGCTCGTCCCTGGGGCCCGAGAAGAACCAATCAACGCAAACGACCGACATGGCAACAAGGTCCCGGACCCTCAGCTCGCGCTCGGCGTTCTGCTTGTTCCCGCTACCCGTGGAAACGGCGATCGTATAGTCCCCATTCCCGGTACGTCTGGGGAGAAAAGCTTCCATCGAGGTGGCCGTCGGCGTACCGGTCAGGGTGAGAGCAACACCATCCAGAGTGACAAACGGCGGAGAGAACCCGTTGTCGAACTGAGTGCCCACGATTTCGATATGCCTCGCGTCATTCAGGTCGATAAATCGCACGTCATAGATGCGCATGGGATCGTTGACGCCTGCCATCGCTGCCTGCGCAAGCAGCAGCAGAGGGATTGACAAGACCACCGCGAGGACCACCGCTCCTCTAGTTCTCATTCTATTTCTCCTCCGTTCAGACGATTCAGCCGTTGAGACGATTCAGTGTTGTTGATGATCCAGCCGGAGCCGCCACGCTACTCCACGCTGCCGTCAGAGATCAGACATTCGATGGCGACCCGGAGTATGGTCAGCCTCTCCCACCTCCCTACTTCGTGCGGGAATCGTTGCTGGTGCTGTGTCCGTGACTTCCGGAAACTTTACGACAAGCCTTAGCAATCGGTCAACTAGAGAGAATCCGGAAAGATGGCTCAGTCACGGTGCACTCGACGGTGGGGTCTAAATCGCTCCAGCTGGGTTATCGGCGACGACGGCAAACATTTATTGAGATATATCGATCGGGACGCGCCTTAACTGCGGCAGGGCCCGCATTAATCCTGTTCAAGGCGACAGTCCTGTCATGGGGAAAAGCCTCCGCCATATGGGCACAATCCGCGCTCGCCATCGCGCCGGGCGCGGGTATACTTAGGTAATAAACCAATAAGCCAGGTAGCAGGCCTACTTGGATGCAGGGGTTAGCTATGTCCTGGCGTGTGTGTCTAGCACTCCTGGTGACCGTCCCCCTCGGGCTGGGTTTGACCTACGCCGATCCCGGCATCGGGACGCTGTACGGAACAGAGGGGGGAATGGAAGGGAAGCTCTACGCTATCGACCCGCTGACCGGCGCGGCGTCAATCATCACCGAGACGGGCCTGCCGAGTCCTTCGCTGGCCGTCGACCCGACGACAGGGATCCTTTATGGAGGGGCCGGCAACGGCATTGACAATCTTTACATCCTCGACCCCGACACATGGGTCTGGACAGAAGTGGGAAGCAGCGGCTTCGGGATCGCATCCCTGGCCGGCCTCGACTTCGATGCGGGAGGCACGCTGTACGCGTCGGTCAACATGGTCGGTGCGGGCACCGGCGGCGACACACTGGCGATCATCGACAAGCTGACCGGATTGGGCGCGGAGATCGGCCCGTTCGGGAACACCATCGGGACTAAGGTGTGCGGAGGGGACGGCGTAACGACCTGCGTCAATGACCCTGAATGCGCCATAGCGGGTGGTAACTGCGATGGAGGTCTCCCCGGCATCGAGGCGATCGCCTTCGACGGGGCCGGCAATCTGTTCGGCTCCTCGAAGGGGCCCGATCCCGTCCTCTACCAGATCGATATCGGCACGGGGATCGCTACCCCGCTCTTCTTCCTCATCGATCCGACCGGCTCGGTCCCGATCGCACAATCCGGATCGCAGGGGATCGTCAGTCTGCAGTTCGCATGTGTCGGGACGCTCTACGGGGGGACCGGCGGCTCCGGTCGCGGCTGGTTCGTGGAGATTGATCCCGCGAGCGGGATCGTGACGCCCATCGCGCAAGTGTTCGACAGGAGTCTCGGCGGCCTGGCGTTCCAGGATATCTGTACGTGTCAGGATGGCGACGGCGACGGCTTCGGCGCGACCGGTGATCCATCATGCCCGGGTGGGGATCAGATTGACTGTGACGACAGTGATCCGAATGTCTATCCTGGTCACCCTGAGGTGTGTGACGACGTGGATAACGATTGCGACGGGATGATCAACGATCTCGTCACCAGCTGCGGCACCGGAGAATGCGCCGCAACGGGATTCTGCGTTGAGGCAGTTGACTCCTGCACTCCGGGCGCGCCGTCAGCTGAAGTCTGCGATGGTCTCGACAACGACTGTGACGGAATTCTGCCCGGTGACGAAGTCGATGTCGACGGCGATGGGTTCCTGTTCTGCGAGGAATGCGACGATACCGATCCGGACACCTACCCTGGCGCGCTCGAAGTCAACGACGGCAGGGACAATCAGTGCCCGGGGGATCTCGGCTTCGGCGTGCGCGATGAGATCTCCGGGGACAGCGGGTTCCACAATCCCGCCGACAGGACCGAGTACTCGTGGCCTGCTCAACAGCAAGCCAGCCTTTACGAGGTCGCTCGCTCCACGTCAACGGATTTTTCCTTCGATTGCACAGCCTTCGCGACGAGCGAGGCCTCCCTGAACGATCCAGATGCGCCTCCTGCGGGAGTCACCTCCTACTACCGCGTCCGGCCCCTGCTCCCGAACACCGGCAGCTGGGGGCAGAACTCCTCGGGCGTGGAGGTCACTCTCCAATGCGCGAGCGACCCCGTCGAGCCGACGCATCTGGCCTCCGTCCCCAATGGGACGCTCATCGGGGTGGAGGAGAGCACGGCGCGGGCTGTCGCCATCGGCAACACAGGCTTCTCGTCCTTCAGTGATCTGGCGCGGGCCCCCGACGGACGGCTGTTCGGGTCGTTGGGGTTCGGCGGAAACGGGCACATCATCGAGATCGACCCGATCAACGCGATCGCGGTCGATCTCGGACCCTCCGGTTTCGACGCGGTCCCAGCTCTGGATTTCGCGCCGCCCGGCACGCCGTTCGCGGGGATCCTGTTCGGCATCGGACGCATCACCGACGCGTCGACTCCCGAAGGTTTTAGGGACTTCCTGATCACCATCGACACCTCGACCGGCGTTTCATCTGTCGTCGGCGAGACCATCGTGCCGTTCATCGACAGCCTCGCCTTCGCTGACGATGGGCGGCTGTTCGGGGTCGGGTTTGTTAACGACACCGGCGTCCTCGCTGAGGTCGATCCGAACACCGGCTTCTCGGTCGTGATCGGGGAGACCGGCTTCGGCTTCCCCGCGGGTCTTGAGATCCGCAACGACGG
>JAPUIN010000182.1 GCA_027297005.1 Acidobacteriota bacterium | reverse complement strand
CGCGCAGAATCCGCGCGCCGTAGCGTGAAACACTGCTGGCGATGATGTCGAGCTGTTTTTCGCTTTCGACAGCGCAGGGCCCGGCCATCATGACGACCGCCCGTCCTCCGATTTCGACCTCCCCGATCCGGATGACGGTATCTTCCTGCTTGAAGACGCGACCCGCAAGCTTATACGGTTCGCTGATCTTGACCGCCTCGTGAACGCCCGGCATGATCTCGAACTCGCGCGGATCGAGGGGCGTGGCGCCCTGCCCCACCACGCCGATCACGGTCCGCGTCTTTTCGGTTGATCGATGGGTATCGTAGCCCTTCTTGGTCAGGACTGCGATCACCTTCTCGATCTGATCTTCTGTAGCCTGCTGATTCATCACGATGACCATGTGCTTTCCCTCTGACTTAGCGGGTCCTGGCGATAGGGCCCGTCAATCGGTCGAGCCTTCCACAGCGTCCGTTGCATCTCGAGCGCCCCACCCCTCCGATTCGCCCTCGGAGGCGGAGACGATTCGCTCGATGGAACGCGATTCATCGATGATTCTCTCGAACAACCTGCGCAGGGCGGCGTTCTCGAGTGGTCCCCGATTGTGACCGCGGACGTTGCGCAGGACTTCCTCCTCCCGGGACGGTTGATAGATCGTGAGCCCCACGACTTTCTTGACGTGCCCGAGTTCAATCGCGTGCTTCGCCCGCTCGTTCAAGAGCCGCACCATCCGGCGGTCGATGTCGTCGATCCGACGGCGCAGGCGATCCATGACGTCGGCCGGAGCCTCGTGCTTTACGGCTTGCTTCGTCGTGCGGCGGCGCGGCGTGGTCTGGCGCCGGACGGCCCGCTTCATCCTCCCTCCCCGGATGGAGTGAGATCACGGCAGAACCGTTCGACCCGTTCGGCCAGATCGGGCGCCCCGGAAAACTCCTCGATCAGGCGGACGAGGGCGCTTCCGACGACGACGCCATCGGCAAACCCCGCCACCTCCCGCACCTGCGCCCCCGTGCTGATCCCGAACCCCACCGCGATCGGAAGGGAGCAGGATTCCCGGATCGCACGGATGTGCGCTTCGAGCCCCTCGGGAAGGCTCTCCCGCGCACCCGTGACACCGGTCCGCGAGATGAAATAGACGAAGCCCCGCGCCCGCCCGCTCGCTCGTTCGATCCGCTCCCGCGTCGAGGTCGGCGCGAGCAGGACAATCAGATCGATTCCGGTCTCGAGCAGCGCCACATCCAGATCATCCGCCTCCTCATCCGGAAGATCGGTCACCAGGACACCGTCGACTCCGGCATGCGCAGCTGCCTGCGCGAACTCACGGGTCCCCATGCGGTGTATCGGATTGTAGTATGTAAACAGCACCATCGGTGGTGCGTCATCCTCGGTGAGCCGCGCACACAGATCGAGGACCGATCGAAGCGAGACACCTTTCTTGAGCGCTCGCTCCACCGCCCTCTGGATCACCGGTCCATCGGCGATCGGGTCAGAGAACGGCACGCCGATCTCCACGATGTCCGCCCCTCCCCGCTGCAGCGCGCCGACGATGCTTCGTGTCGCGACAAGGTCCGGATCCCCCGCCGCGATGTAGGGGATGATGGCCGGGCGTCCGTCGGCATGCGCCCTCTCGAAGGCCGCGCGGATCCGCCCGACCCTTGCGTCGCCGTCGCTCACAGACCATCCACCTCGACCCCCTCGCTGTCGGCGACCTGCTTCACATCCTTGTCACCTCTCCCGGACAGATTGATGATGATCAAATGACCGAGGCTTCCCCCCGGAGCCTCTTTCAGGACGTGAGCCACGGCGTGGGCCGATTCGAGAGCGGGGATGATCCCCTCGAGCTCCGCCAGCAGGTGGAACGCCCGCAGCGCCTCCTCGTCCGTGGCGTAGGTATAGGTGGTCCGCCCGGCGTCACGCAGGTATGCATGCTCCGGTCCCACCGCTGCATAGTCGAGGCCGGCCGAGACGGAATGGGTCCCGAGGATATTGCCGTCTGCGTCCTGGAGCAGGAACGTCCTCGTCCCCTGCAGCACTCCGATTCCGCCTCCGGCGAACCGGGCGGCGTGCTGACCGGGCTCCAGACTTCGACCTCCCGCCTCCACTCCGATCATCCTGACATCCCGGTCCTCGAGGAAGGCATGGAACAACCCGATGGCGTTGCTGCCGCCGCCGACGCAGGCAACCAGGGTATCGGGGAGCCGATCTTCGCAGCTGAGGATCTGATCACGTGCCTCGCGTCCGATGACCGCCTGGAGATCCCTCACCATCATCGGATAGGGATGCGCACCCAGGACCGATCCCAGGATGTAGTGCGTGTCGTTCACGTTCGTGACCCAGTCGCGCATCGCCTCGCTGATCGCATCTTTCAGTGTTCGGCTGCCGGCAAGGACCGGCACGACCTCGGCACCAAGCAGTCGCATGCGGTAGACATTGAGCGCCTGTCGCCGCATGTCCACCTGTCCCATGTAGATCGTGCAGCGCAAGCGAAACAGGGACGCCACCGTCGCGGTCGCCACTCCGTGCTGACCGGCACCGGTCTCGGCGATCACCCGCGACTTCCCCATGCGTCGTGCGAGGAGCGCCTGACCAATCGTGTTGTTGATCTTGTGCGCTCCGGTATGCAGCAGATCTTCCCGCTTGAGGTAGATGTGAATTCCGCCGCCGATCTCCCGCGCCAGGTTATCGGCCCGGTACAGTGGCATCGGCCGACCCGCGTAGCGCGTCCTGTAATAATCCAGGTCGCCGAGGAATCCCTGATCCTCCCGGCAATCGAGCCAGGCCTGCTCCAGATCGCGAAGCGGAGCCATCAGGGTCTCGGGGACGAAACGTCCTCCGTAGGGACCAAACCGCCCGTGATCATCCGGGACACTCATGATCCGATCTCCCCCTCGACGGCCCGCAGGCGCCGCAGGAACCGTTCGAGCCGACCGGGGTCCTTGATCCCCGGTCGCGACTCCACGCCGCTGTTCACATCGACGCCAAATGGGCGCGCCGTGCGTACCGCGTGCTCTATGTTCTCCTCGCTCAATCCCCCGG
Source organism: Acidobacteriota bacterium (assembly GCA_027297005.1). Next base: position 2,410 of record JAPUIN010000182.1, on the reverse strand, counting down.
CGACGATGACGCGCGCATAGGCGCCGGCGCGCCGTGCGATGCTCCAGTCGAACGATCGACCCGTCCCCCCCCGCACCTCAGGACTGTAGGCATCGAGCAGAACCGTGCGGGAGGTGTACCGCGCCACATCCTCAGGAGCAAAGTCGGGGCCCACCCGCAGAACCTTATACCAGCGCAGCGTCAGCCCGGCGCAGACCTCCGGCTCCTCGTCACCGTGAAGCTGCAGCCAGTCGAGCCCGATCAGCCGGGCTTTCGCCTCCATCGACGGCGGGCGTGCATCGGCGAACACCCCGACGCGGGTGACGAACGGCGGCAGGGCTCCGCTGATCTCCCGGGCCCGCTCGACCGAGATCTCCCGCGGACTCCCCGGGACGAAATTGAATCCGACGGCGTCGACCCCGAGCTCCACCGCCGCCTGCGCGTCCTGCAGACGGGTGATCCCGCATACCTTGGTCCTGATCCTCAACCATCCTCCCCCGCGATGAGTGCGGCCAGCGCTTTGCCGGGCGAAGCCTCCCGCATCAGGCGCTCGCCGATCAGGAATGCGTCGAAGCCCACCTCGCGCAGTCGGTCAATGTCGGCGCGGGTCTCGATACCGCTCTCGCTCACCTTGACGATGTCCGGGGGGAGGAGGGGCGCGAGCCGGAGAGAGGTGTCGAGAGAGACCTTCATCGTACCCAGGTCACGGTTGTTCACTCCAATGATCGCCGCACCGCAATCGATCGCCTTGCGGAGGTCGTCCTCGGAGTGCACCTCCACCAACGCCTCCATGTGCAAGGATCGCGTCACTCCGATCAGAGTCTGCAGACTCTTCGAGTCGATGATCCTGGTGATCAGGAGGAGCCCGTCGGCACCGAGGACACGGCTTTCATACACCTGGTATTCATCGAAGAGAAAATCCTTTCGGATGATCGGGAGGGGAACCGCCGCACGGGCGCCGCTCAGGTGCTCCGGCGCACCGAGAAAGAACCGGGCGTCTGTGAGGACCGAAATCGCCGCGGCCCCCGCCGCGGCATACTCTCGCGCGGTGGCGACGGGATCGGCACCGACCTGGATATCACCTCCGGATGGGGATGCGCGTTTCACCTCGGCGATCACGTTGACGCGCCCGCTCCTGCGCAACGCCGACGGGAGATCGTGGGGCGGCGGCGCCGCACTCGCCCGTTCGATGAGTCGCCGTATGGGATTGACTTCCTTGGCCCTGGCAATTTCGACCCGCTTCGCTGCGACGATTCGATCGAGGATGTCCATCCTTCAAGCCCCCTTCCGGCCCTCGGGCATCTTCGCCCGCATTTTGTCGAGCACACTCAACGCAGCGCCCGAATCAATCGCGCGCGAAGCCAACTCAGCTCCTTCCCGCAGGGTTTCGGCCCGATCCGCTACGAGCAACGATGCGGCGGTGTTCAAGACCACCACGTCGCGACGTGGGCCCGCCGCACCCTGCAGCACGCTGGTGGCGATGGCGACATTCTCCTCGACCTCCCCCCCCAGGACGTCGGCCGCCTGTGCGCGCCTCAAGCCGGCATCCTCCGGGGTCACGGTGTAAACGCGCAATCGCCCGTGCTTGAGCTCCGCGACCCTGGTTTCATCATGAATGGCGATCTCGTCCATACCCCCACCGTGAACGACAAGGGCCCGCTCACTCCCCAGCTCCCGGAGGACTTCCGCCATTGGCTCGACCCACCCAACGTCGAAGACACCCATGAGCTGCCGCCTCGCTCCGGCGGGGTTGGTGAGCGGTCCCAGAAGGTTGAACACCGTGCGCATTCCCAGCTCCCTTCGGATCGGCGCGGCATGCTTCATCGCCCCGTGCAGGGAAGGGGCGAAGAGGAACCCGAGGCCGACGGTCCGGATCGACTCGGCCATCTCCTCCGGCGACGATTCGACGCGAACGCCCAACCCCTGCAGAAGGTCTGCACTTCCGCATCGGCTGCTGACCGACCGGTTGCCATGCTTGGCAACCCGTGCGCCGGCAGCCGCTGCCACGATCGCCGCCAGGGTGCTGATATTGAACGAGCCGGATCCGTCGCCGCCCGTTCCGCACGTGTCGATCAAACCCTCGACATCGACCACCACGGGTGTCACCCGCGCGCGCATGACCCTCGCGAATGCCGTGATCTCTCCCACGGTTTCGCCCCGGATGCGCAGCGCCACCAGGAACGCGGCGACCTGTGCCGCTGGCGCCCGACCATCCATGATGAGCTCAAAGGCCGCTCGCGCCGCCTGTTCATTAAGCACTCCGCCGTTGATCAGCGTCTCGAGCGCGGGTTTGAGTCCTTCCTGTCTCTCCGGCATCAGGATGATCTCTGCAGGAAATTCCTGAGGAGCATCTTTCCCTCGATCGTCAACACCGATTCCGGGTGAAACTGCACCCCCCCGGTCGGATGCGTCCGGTGGCGCAGTGCCATCA
>JAPUIN010000181.1 GCA_027297005.1 Acidobacteriota bacterium | reverse complement strand
CCTTCGACGCGGCCGGCGCGAACCCGTTGATCGGTTCAACGGGCACGGGGACCCGGATCCTCTCGGCTTTGAGCCGCAGGATCTCCAGCGTGAGCGCTTCGACCTTTCTTTCCAGGGCCATCAGCGCGGAGGTGGACGGCGCGGCGCCCCGATCCCCTCCGAGCACGACCCGTAGTTGCTCGATTTCGGCCTTCAGCGCCGCGATCATCCTCTCGAGCTCACCCATGCGCCGCTGCATCTCTTCGCTATCGCTCTCCGCCTCCGCCGCCAGAGCATCGGCAGCTCCTGATCCACCCAAGGGGCCCGCCAGGAGGAGCGATCCGATCATGACGAGGCTCCCCGCAATCCGTTGCATCCTGCCTCCATCCGTACCCCACAGCGCTCCGAGGATGCACCTCATTCGCCCGGGGTCCACGCGGCTCAATATAGGGACCGGCGCGCCTGAATGCCGCTCCACCGAGCGGGCTCGTCCGTCACGCACGCCCGGCAGGCGATTCCGGGAGGGGTGATGGCCCGCTCGATTCAGCGGGCGGCCCGTTCCTCCCTCTCCGACCGTTGACGCTTTTCACACTGATGTCGTACACAAGTAAGAAGTAAAAGGCAGCGACCGTATCGTTACTAATCCGATGAGAGCAGCTCAAATGCGTCCCGGCCGGATGGGTTTGCGCCCCGCGGTCGTTTGTATTTTTGTTTTTATACCCGCAACGGGGATCGCACATTACACCACGGGCGAGCGGGCCGGCGGCGCGAGCCCGCGAAGCATCACCGTCCCTCCCGTCGCCACCTTCAGCATCGCCGCTGCCGATCATGGAGCAGACGGCCGGTGTGGCGCGGCGCGCGCGCTCCGACCTGCTGCCGTAGGTGCTCTACGATCTGGCGGTGATCCGCATGAGCAACGGGAAAATGAAGGAGGCGCTCGCCGCGCTCGCGGATGCCGTGGCGGCGAACCCGAAGCTGGCCGCGAGCGCCCGGAAGGATGATGATCTGGCGCTGCTCCGGTCAATGAAGGGATTCGAGCAGGCGGTGTCGAAAGGATCTGCCGAGGCCGAGCGAGATTGAGAGTTTCGGCTCTCAGACCAGTGGAGCGCGGTCCGGCACGGCATGGCGCTGGGCCGACCGGCCGTTCATCCTCTCCCGGATCAGATCCGCCAGGACCCTCACCGCTTCCCGGATCGTCTCCTCGGTCTGATTGCCGAAGCAGAGCCTGATGTGCGCCCCGGCGTCAGGCTCGACGAGGAAGACCTCTCCTGGCGCGACGATCAGGCCGCGCTCAAGCGCCGCGCCGTGTAAATCGCGGAACGCGTCGCGGCCCGGCAGGGTCAGCCAGCAGCAGAACCCCCCCTCCGGCTCGGTCCAGTTGACCCCCTCCGGCATGGAACTGCGAAGCGCGGCGAGCAGAGCATCGCGGCGCTTCTTGTAGCGCGGCAGGACCCGCTTCATGTGGGATGCCATCAGGCCGCGGCGCAGGAAGAGGGCCAGCGCGCGCTGGATCACGAGCGGCCCGCACAGGTCGGCGGCCCGGCGCAGCGAGAGAATCCGATCGATCAGCGGACGCGCGACGACGATGTATCCCGCGCGCACGCCCGGCAGGATCGCCTTGGAGACACCGTCGAGATAAATCACCAGTCCCTTGCGATCCAGGCTCTTCAATGTCGCAGGGGCGGGGCGATCGTAGGCGAGATGATGATAAATGTCGTCCTCGACCAGCATCAGCCCGTGGCGTTCCGCCAGGGCCATCAGGTCGCGCCTTCTCCCCTTCGACATCGACTGGCCAGTCGGGTTGTGGAACGTGGCGATGGTGTAGAAGAAGCGCGGGCGGTCCTGCACGATGATCCGCTCGAGAATGTCCAGGCGGGGCCCCTGTCCGTCGAGCGGGACCCCGATCGGCCGTAGCCCTTGCGCTTCGAGGATATGCAGGAGACCGAGGTAGGTCGGTTGCTCCACGACCACGCGGTCCCCCGGGCGGGCCAGCGCCTGGCCCACGAGGCTCAACCCCTGGGTGACCCCCGACGTCACGACGATGTCACCGGCCGTCGTCTCGATCCCGCGCCCCCCGACCATACGCGCGAGCTGCTCCCTCAGGTCGGCGTCCCCCTGCGACGAGACGTACTGAAGGTGGGCCGTTCCATCCTTGCGCAACGCATCCAGACAGTCCCAGAACGCCTCCGCGGGAATGAGCGCCGGATCCGGCTCGGAGTGGGCCAGGTTCTTCATCCGCGGATCGGCGCCGTACTGCAGGATGTCGGCCATGACGCTGTCGGCGGTCATCCCCCGCGGTGCCGCGGCGGCCCCCCCCGCGGCCGGGAGCGGGCCGCGCACGAAGGTGCCGCGCCCGACGGTCGCCTCCAGCCATCCCCCCGACTGCAGATCGCGGAACGCCTTATGGACTGTCAGTCGTGTCACGTCGAGCCGATCGGCGAGATCGCGCACGGTCGGCAGTCGCTCCCCCGGGCGCAGGCTCCCCTCCCGGATCCCGGACCGGATCTGGTCGGAGATCTGCCGGTAGATCGCCCGGCCGTCATTCTCCTGCAACTGGATCTCGATCCCCATCGCTGTCACTCCCTGCATGCGATACAATATAGAACAATTACCTAGTAGAATCACCCACGGGCAACGAAAATCCCTGCCTCCTTCCAGGAACCACTGCGTCCATACGGACGAAATAGGTGAGAAATCGGTTGACCAGCACTCGACATCCGTATAGTATAACAATATATGACATAAAGCGAGACAATTTACGCTGATACTGGACAATTCACCCGGGTGGGGAGGGGCCGACCATGACCGACCGAAAGAGCGCGATTGAAACGAAGCTGATCCACGCCGGCGAGCCGAGGCCGCGCTTTCAGGGCGCGGTGACCCTGCCGATCTTCCAGACGGCGATGTTCGAATATGGTGGCGAGAGCGATTATAACGACCTGCGCTATATCCGCCTCAACAACACGCCGAACCATCTGGCGCTGCACCAGAAGCTGGCCAGTCTCGAGAACGCCGAGGATGCCCTCGTGACCTCGAGCGGGATGGCCGCCATCACCACCTCGCTGCTCACGGTCCTATCTGCCGGCGACCACCTGCTCGCGCAGAACTCGCTGTACGGCGGCACCCTCACCTTCGTTGGCCAGGAGCTGGGCCGTTTCGGGATCGCCTATGACTTCGTCGACGCGACCGATCCGTCAACATGGAAGGGAAAGCTGCGGCCGAACACGAAGGCGTTCTATGTCGAATCGATGTCCAATCCCCTCCTCCAGGTCGCCGACCTTAAAGAGGTCGTCCGGTTCGCAAAAGAGCACGGGCTGGTGTCGCTGATCGACAACACCTTCCCGAGCCCCGTCAACTTTCGCCCGGCGGAGCACGGGTTCGACCTGTCGCTGCACAGCGCCACGAAGTACCTGAACGGCCATACCGACATCGTCGCCGGCGCCGTCATCGGGCGCGCCGCGTTGATCACGTCGATTCGCCACAAGCTGAACCATCTCGGAGGCTCTCTCGATCCGCACGCCTGCTTCCTGCTGCAGCGCGGCCTGAAGACGCTCGCCCTGCGCATCCGTCAGCAGGGCACGAGCGCCCTCGAGATCGCACGTCAACTGGAGAAATCACCCGCGGTGAGACGGGTCAATTACCCGGGGCTCGAGTCCCATCCGCACCATCGGCGCGCCCGCGAGCTGTTCGACGGATTCAGCGGCATGCTGAGCTTCGAGATCGAGGGGGGTGTGGAGGCCGCCGAGCGCTTCATGGAGGCGGTGACCATCCCCGTGTCGGCGCCGAGCCTGGGAGGCCCCGAGTCGCTCGTCACGCGGCCGGCCACGACCTCGCACGCGGGGGTTGATTCCGAGGAACGCAAGCGTCTCGGGATCACCGATGGCCTGATTCGCGTCTCGGTCGGGATCGAATCGACCGACGATCTGCTGGCCGACTTCGAAAATGCCCTGGGAGTTGCAACCTCGCGGCGTTCCGGAGCATCAAAGAGGGAAGGAAGAGCGACATCGGACGCGCGGCCCCCAGGGGGGCCGTCCGCCGGTATGCACTGATACGGAAACCGGTCATCCCCGGAGGTTCATCATGAATGATCTCACCCACCGGACAATAAACGAGGAGGGGGAGGGTGTGACACCCGTCGTCGCGGAGACGATCCCGGTCCCCTTCCCCCCCATGCCCGACACCGGCACCGATACCGAGGCGTTACGGTGTCTCTTCGAGCTGTCGGAACAGCTCAAATCGACGCTGGAGCTTGACGGCATCCTCCGGAAGGTCGCCGAGGGGCTGAAACCGTTCATCGACTATCACGCCTTCGGCGTGCTGCTGCTCGATCCGCTCGGGCAGGAGCTGCGCACGCGGTACGCGGTCGGGTTCCGCCCGGAGGTTCAGGAGCACTGGCGCTTTGGCCTCGGACAGGGGATCGTCGGCACGGCCGTCCGGACCCAGCAGCCCGTCCGCGTGAACGACGTGAAGATCGATCCGCGCTACATCAACTCTGTGGAGGGGGCCCGCGCCGAGCTGGCGATCCCTCTGATCGTGAAGAACCGGACGATCGGCGTGCTCGACGTCTATCACCGCGAGCCCGGGCATTTCACCGAAGGGCACCAGCGACTGCTGACCTTCCTCGCCGGGCACCTCGCCAGCGCCATCGAAAACGCCCGCCTCTACGAGAGTCTGCGCGAGCAGGCACGTACCTTCTCGCTGATGCACGAGGTCAGCCGCGAGTTGACCTCGCTGCTCGATCGCGAGGAGCTTTTGGGCCGGGTCGCCCAGATGGTCAAGCGTCTGATCAACTACCAGATGTTTTCGGTGATGATGTGGAACGAGGAGGCGCAGCTTCTGGAGCACACCTATTCGCTGCGCTTCGACGAGCGCTTTATCGAGAAGGGCGGCATCGCGCTCGGCCAGGGGATCGTCGGAACGGTGGCGGCGCTGCGCCAGCCGATCCGTGTGCCGAACGTGCATCTCGACCCGCGCTACATCCAGTGCGGGCCTGCATGCGACGTGAAATCCGAGCTGGTCGTCCCACTCATCTTCAAGGATCAGCTGATCGGGGTTCTGGATGTCTATAGCGTCGAGTACAACGCCTTCACCGAGCAGCACGAACAGACCCTCGCCACACTTTCCACCTACATCGCCATCGCCCTCGAAAACGCGCGGCTGTACGGGAAGGTGCAAGAGGGAGAGCAGAAGCTCGCCGACGACCTGTCGACGGCACGTAAGATCCAGAAGCGACTGCTCCCCGACCACGCTCCCACCACACCCGGGCTCGACGTCGGGTTCGCTTACGCCCCGGCGCTGCAGCTCGGGGGGGACATCTACGACTTCCTGCCGTACGGAGACGGAAAGCTGGCCGTCGCCATCGGCGACGTGGCCGGCAAGGCGACCGCTGCGGCGCTTTACGGCTCGCTGGCGATCGGGTTGCTGCGCGGGTCCGTCGTCCAGGACAAGAGCGAGCCGGCGACGATGCTCGAGCGGATGAACGACTCCCTGTACCAGCTGCGGCTCGACAACCGGTTCCTCGCCATGGCATTCGGCGTCTACGACGCCTGGAGCCGGACGCTGACGCTCGGCTCGGCCGGGTTCCCCACGCCGCGGCTGGTGCGCGACGGCGTCGTCTCGGAGATCCCGGTCGGCGGCTCCCCGCTCGGTCTCCTCCCCGACAGCCGCTACGAGCAGCAGGTGATCCAGCTGCATGAGGGGGACGTCGTCGTCTTCTGCTCGGACGGGATCCACGAATCCGTCGACCACCAGGATCGCCAGTTCGGCGCGGAGCATCTGGAGAGGATCCTGAGGGAGACGGCGGGCCGGCCCGCCGCCGAGATCGCCTCCGAGATCCTGCGCGCCACCGACCTGCACATCAACGGGGAGGGCGCGCCACAAGACGATCGGACGGTCGTGGCGTTGAAGGTCACCCGCTGAACCATCACCGGACCGCCGCACGGCCCGCCGGGCGCAATGAGGATCTCTTGCCCGGCGGGCTCGTTCTCCCCCATCGTCCTGATCTCAATTCTGTTATCCGCCCGGGAAATCACCTTCTCATTTGACTTCGAGGGCCCCCGGCCCGATCTTCTGCCCGGTATCGAGTAACCTACTGCACGGTCTGCAGTTCGGGGCCGACACGAGGACCCGGGGTCGAGATGAACATCGGCGCGGCGATCACCTTCCTGACGGATGATCTCACTCCCTACTTTCTGATCTTCGCCCTGTTCCTGCTCATCGATGCGTTCAAGATCTTCATCGAAATCTGGAACCGCCCGGTCAGTCGTTCGTTTGCGAATGACGACCTGAGCAAGGTCACGGCGCTCATCCCGACGCACAACGGCACTCATGTCCTGCGGCAGACGATCGCCGATCTGATCCGCGCCGGGCTCGATCCCGATCGGATCCTCGTCATCGACGACGGATCGACGGACGGCACGGCTCAGCTGCTGAAGGATCTCAAGGTCCGCTTCTACACCGTCCCCAACATGGGGAAGGTCTCGGCCCTCAACTTTGGCATTCACCGGGTCCATACGCCGTACGTTCTCCTGCTCGACGACGATACCCGGCTTGGGGACGCTCGGATCCCGATCTCTCTCCTGAACAAGTTCGATGCGGCCGCTTTCAATGTCATCCCGGATCGCCGCGATCGCTACGGGCCGCGCGGATCGAAACTGATCGCCTGCCTGCAACGGTACGAATACAGCAAGTCAATGGAGATCGGGCGGCGGTTCCAGGACGGCACGGCCAGCATCAGCTGCATTTCCGGCGCCATCGGCCTGTTCAAGAAGGAGCATCTGCAAAGCTTCCACCACGAGCACAGCGGCGCGTTCCAGGGCGAAGACCTGCAGCGGACGATAATCGAGCTGCTGCACGGCGGGTCGGTCGTTTTTGTGGATGAGGCGGTCTGGACGGTCGTGCCGGACCGCGTGCTCGGCCTGCTGCGGCAGCGCCTGGCGGCCTGGTACCCCGCCCACTATCACATGTTCCCCTCGTACCTCAGGCTGCTGTTCAAGCGCGGCATCGCGTGGCGGCTGCGGTACGAAATGGCGTACAACATCTTCGTCGTCCTCAGCGAGCCGTTCCGCTTCCTTTCGCTGGTGATGATCATCTGGAACCGCCGCTGGGATGAGCTGCTGCTGATCTACCTGCTCTATCTCATTCTCGAGACCTATCCGTTCTACGTCATCCAGAAGAAGCTCGACAGCGGGTACCGGTATCTCGTGTACTTCCTCTACCCGCTGTTCGGTCTGTCCAACGCCGTGCTGCGCCTGTGCGCCCTGTTCGTCTGGGCTTACAAGCGGTTCATCACGGGCGAGATGCGGCGAAAGACCGCGAAGGATCGTCGGTGGAATCTGCCGCCCACGAAGTGAACCGGTTTCCCCGCGCGCTTCGATCGGCGCACGTGGCGATCTGCCTGGCCGCGGCGCTGGGCATCGTCATGGGATCTACCCGGACCGCGGAGGCGGCGCAGCCGGCCCGCGACGAGCGCGAGGAGGACCGCCGCGAGGACGCGAAGCGGAACTGGCCTCCCGGAAAGCGCGGCAAGGTGATCGCCGCCTGGGATCACATCGAGGATTCGAACGACAAAGAGTTCGAGGATTTCTGGGCGATCCTGTCGTACAAACAGTCGCACTTCCAGGTCTGGTCGGGCGAATACACCGACGGCTTCCAGTTCGGCGGTTATCTGAAGGACGATCGAAGGTCGACGTACTCCGCCTTCTACCGTTATCGCGATGACTTTGATCATGTCCTGCAGTTCGACGTCGAGCAGGTCCTGCCGCGCGGCTTCGTGCAGGCGACGATGCTGCGGGGCATCCGGATCATCCCCGACAACACGGGGGAGGATCGGTATCAGCTGCAGTTCGGAGCCGGGTTTGACTGGTACTGGGGCGACTACAACTTCCTGACCTTCCGCGCGATCAGCGATCCCCGGGAGGGGGGCCGCTGGACGTTCATCACCGGCCATCGTTTCCAGCGGACCGAAGATTTCTACGTGCAGCCGGCCATCATCACCCGGACCGATGGGACGACCGGCTGGCTCATCCGCGGGAAGATCAATTACTTCCGCTGGATGGTCGGCGACTTCGATCGGTTCGATTACACCGATATCGACCGCACCATCTACAGCGTCGGCGTCGAGATCCCCTACTGATTCCTGCAACGAAAAAGCCCGACGGGATCCTCCCCCGGCCGGGCTTCTCGTCTCTCTGTTCGCCGCCGGAGTGTCACCGGCCGGTGCTACTGCTTCAGGATCTTCACCTTCCCGCTGAATGCCTGAAGGGAGATCCGCGCGCCTCCCGAGCCGAGCGTGAACTCCAGCTCCTGCGATGGAAGGATCGAATTGCTACGCTCGGCCTCGGGGCCGAGTTCGTTCCGAATGCTGCCTGAGAAAGTCGAGACCTCAAAGAACGCGTTGGCGCCAGCCGGAACGCGAAGCTCCAGATTGCCGCTCACGCTCTCGAAGCTGAATGCCCCGCGCGAGTCAAAGTCAGTGCTGCTCATGATGTTTCCCGACACCGTCTCGAAGCTGCCTTCCTTCAGCATACCGCCGCTCTCGACCCTGATGTCACCGCTTACCGACGCCAGCTCCAGCTCCTCCGGCTCACCACCATTCACGGTGATGTTGCCGGAGACGGTCTCCAGCTCGAGCCGCCCGCTCAATTCGCTGGCCTCGATGTCCGCGCTGATCGACTCGACCTCGACACGGCTCCCGCGCGGCACCTTGATCTCGAGATCGGCCCCCTCGATGTTCTGATAACGGCCGTGCGGCAGGACGATCTCGATGGTGATGCGGTCCCCTTCCCCTTCGATCTCGAGCTCCTGCTTCGGGTCCCCCAGGTCACCGCTGACCTCGACCTCGTTGCGATCCCAGCCAATGATCCTGATCGATCCGGCCAGGCTCTCGATCTCCACCACGCCGTCCGGCGAGGCCGAACGAGTCTCGTGGATCGGCCTTTCGGCCCAGACGGTGCTGATGACGATCAGAACCAGCAGGATGCTGAACGTCACGCATAGAAAGAGTCTCGTGTTTCTCATAATCGCTCCTTTCTCAGCTCTGCGGGGGCAGGCTGAAGGCCTTCTGCAAAAGCATCATCTTGCGTCGATAGATCGATGTGAAGAGTGCGCGGTGAGGTGCGCTATGCGGATCGTTCTCCAGCACAACCTGGATTTCGTTGAACGCCTCGTCGATGATCTTCAGGTTCTCCTCGAGGACCGACACGGTGACGGGAGACAGATCGCCCCTGCGCTCCTCGATCAGCGCCTCGATCTCGGTCGTCATTCGCCGGTAATCGGCGCCCGCGGCCTTCAGCGAAGCCAGGGTGACCGACGCCCCGGGCGGAGGGATCGCCTCTCCGCCCATGAGGCGCCGGTCATCCCTCAGCAGGAAAGCGGCACCCGCCGCCAGGACGACCACGGCGGCGGCCGCGGCCAGGCCGACGCGCCAGGAACGGACCACACCGAACCGGACCGAACCGGCCGACGTGATCGATGCGGGTGCGGGGGATGACGAAGGCTCGATGGCGCGCGCGACGCGCGTCCTGCCCTCGATTCCCGGCCAGAGATCGCGGGGCGGCGCAATCTCACGCGGCAGGCCGGCCGCGGTGGAGCGGATCGCCCGCAGGTCGTCCACGATGCCGGGGCAATCGGCGCAACCACGCAGGTGCTCCTCGACCTCGCTCCTCGCCGCCGCATCGAGCCGCCCGTCGATGTAGTCGTTCAACCGCGTTTCGTCCATCGTTTTGCAGGTCATCATGGTGCCAATGCCTCTCTTTCTCGCGACCTCGATCCACGCCACCGGCCACGCCGGTGGCGGGTGGGCTTCACTTCGAGAGCGCCTCGCGCAGCAGGCGGCGCGCCCGGTGCAATTGAGCCTTCGTCGTCCCGACCGAGAGTCCCATCAGTGTCGCGATCTCATCGTGCCGGTACCCTTCGACGTCATGCAGGACGAACACCCCGCGGGCCCCCTCCGGCAACCCCATAATTGCCCTCTCCAGATCGAGAGCGACGACCTGCTGCGGCGTCGCGGGATCGGCCACCACTCCGATCGGCCCCTCTCCCTGCCGTATCGGCGCTTCCTTCCTTTCGCGCCGGATCCGGCTGCGCACATCGGTCAACGCCACATTGATGGCGATACGGCAGAGCCAGCCGGTGTACCCGACGCCCGGCCGCGAGCTGTGCCGGTGCTGCCATGCGCGCGCGAACGCGTCCTGGGTCAGCTCCTCCGCCCGCGCCGGGTCGCCGCAGAGCCTCCGGCACAGGGCGTAGACACGTCCGGCATGCTTCCGGTAGAGGGCCTCGAACGCATCGACGTCCCCCCCCTGCATCCGGTGGACCAGATCGTCCGGTTTGATCGGTCTCTCCTGGTGGTGAACCGCGACTGACAGCACCGGATCGGCCTCCCGGGCCCCGGCGGCGGTCTCCCGACACGAGGCTCCTGTCCTTTAAGTGCCGCGGGCCCGGAAAAGGTTGGAACCGATTCGCCTTATGCTGATTCTTCCTTATATATGGAAGCTCCCGCCAGTGGGGAGTAAGGTGCCGGCCCGGCGCCCGGATTCTAGGAGCCTGTCCGAGTATTGCGTCGGACAGGCTCCTAGCGGCTGTCGTTCCCGCGCTCCGACCTGGGCAGGATGGGCCGGATCGCCCCGGCCACGTGGGCGCTCTTCTGGCGCATCCCCTCTTCATTGACGTGCACCGCATCGAGGTAGATCGCCGGGTCGCGCATCTGCGAGTAGAGATCGATCAGGACCAGCCCTTCCTTCTCCGCGATCTCCACCAGGATCCCGTTATTGCGGCGCACCGCCACGGAGACAGCGTCGTAGTAAAAGTCTTGACCGGTCTTCCAGTCCGGATTGAGCGGCATGTTGATCAGCACCGGGACCGCCCCCGTCCTGCGGATCAGCGCCACGATCGTCTCGACATTGCGCCTGAAATACCGACCCGTGGCACGTTTTATGTTCTCCTTCGCGGATCTTCGGTCCGGCCGGGGGAACTGCACGGCGTCGCTCATGTCCCCGACGGCGTGAATGCCGCGGGAGAGCCAGCCCATGCCGATGACGCGGCCGAGGTAGCTGGCACGCATCATCCCGCGCACGAGCGGCGGTACCTGGCGGTGGGTCCAGGCGTAGCGGAAAGTGGAGTTATCCGGCCCTCCCTCGTCCGGATAGGCCACGGTGAACGCGTCGTTGAGCCCAGTGTGCAGCAGGACCACGTCGGGATGGAACTCGGGGATCCACATCGCCGCGATGCCGATCAGCTCGTAGGTGGTGTGGCTCGGCACCGACACGTTCAGCACCTCGATGCCGGCGTCGATCTCCTCCCGGAGCCTGGCCTCGAGCAGGCTCGGCCAGACGCGCGATCCATCCTCGAAGTAGTAGCCATACGTCGTGCTGGCGCCCAGGGCGATGATCCTGACGATGCCGTTGCGCTTCGCGGTCGGCGGCTCGGAGGTTGCGCGGATCCCCATCGGCCCGTGCGGGCTGAAGCCTGAGGCGGTGGCGTAGAGGGGATTGTTGACGAAGTTGAAGTAGGGGTGCGCGACGTAGCGGACCGTCTGGTTGGGGCCTGTCCCCCCGAGCCCGATGGCCCCCTCGACCGCCTCGCGCCGCTGCTCGGGGAGGATCAGGAAGTAGTAGACCGCGCAGGTCGCCTCGGCGAATCCCATGATGCCGGCGGCGAGAATCCCCCCAAAGATCAGCTTCTTGAGCCTGCTCGGTTCATTGAGCCGACCCGGCTCATTGGCACGGGATGCCGGTGTCTCGCGCCGGGGCTGACCTGTCGCCGCGTCGGGTTTGTCCGATGCCGCTCGAATCGCCACTGCCCTCCGTGGCCGCGAGCAGCGGAGCATCGCGCGCCGCGGTCAGTCTAGCATCCCCGGGCTGGAGGCGCGGCCGGCGGGGGGGCGTGAAGGGTGAGCAGGAAATCCTCGGGAGGATTGATCAGGGCGATCCCCATGCCGATGCGGCCGGTCGACAGCCACCGAACCGGCCCCGCGCGCGCCCAGATCACGATCCCCTCCATGACGTAGGTGGCCGACGAGAGCTTCACCTCGAGCATCAGGATCGTTCCCGGCGCGAAGACGCGCGTCGACCCGACCATCATCCCCGATTCCGAGACATTGCGCGAGTAGCCGACGTAACGAGGCTGATCCCGTCCATACCGAATCTCAATCCTCCGGCACCGCCGCTGGTACCCCTGTTGTGGCCTCAGCATGGTCTCTTCTCTAGCGAATCGCGATCTGTTTGATGATGAAGGGCATCTGCATTCTAATGTGGGGCGGCTGGTGAGCGGGGACAAGTCCGAAGCGATGGATCGCGAAATTGATGCGTCGCGCTGATGACGGGCGCGATTGACGGCATGACCAGATTCTGATATTCCGCAGCCCGGAGGGGGAAATTCCATGAAGAAAGGGCTCATCAGTCTGGCCGTGATCCTGCTCGTCGTTTCGATCCCCGCCGCAATTGCGGACGACGGATCGAATCAATCCAAGGCCCAGAAGAAGCGCGCGAAAATCGACACCATCGAGCGCGAGACGCTCGCGACGCTGTTCGGGAAGAGCCCGAAGGCGACGGAGCTCTACGGGAAGGCGCACGGTCACGCCGTCTTCTCCAATCTGAAGATCTCGCTCGGATTGACGGGCGGCGGCGGCGCCGGTGTCGCGGTCGAGAAGAAGGGCGGCCGGCGGACCTACATGAGGATGGGAACGGCCGGTCTCAACCTCGGCCTCGGCGCGCACAAGTACCAGGTCGTCTTTCTGTTCCAGGACAGCAAGACGTTCCGGGACTTCATCGAGCATGGGTGGCAGGCAGATGCCGGCGCCAATGCCGTGGCGGGCAAGGCGGGGGCAAATGCCGAGACGACCTTCACGAACGGTATCGCCTATTTCCAGCTGACCCAGGGCGGGCTGATGCTGCAGGCCGACATTTCCGGCACCAAGTATTGGAAGTACAAGAAGCTGAATTAGCGGGACGCGTGCCGCCGGGGCGCCTAGTCTCTTGGCTCGGTGGGGCCGGGCTCTTC
>JAPUIN010000180.1 GCA_027297005.1 Acidobacteriota bacterium | reverse complement strand
CCTCGTCCTGGGCAATCGTGGCGAGCATCCCTTCCGCGAAATTCGGAATCGCTGCCAGCGTTTCATCGAGGTCGATACGTCCCGTGTAAAGAGCCATGCCGATCTGAGCCTCACAGCCGAGCCGGGCAATCGTGCGTACCTCCTCCAGCGTGCCGATGCCGCCCGCCACGGTCAGCGGCAGGGCGGTTGCTTCGAGTAGGTGACGGATCGGCTCGAGCGGTATTCCCTGAAGGGTCCCTTCGACTTCGACCTGCGTGAAGAGGAACGAGGCGCAGTGCGCTTCGAGTCGCCTGGCGCGATCGATCGGCGACTCCCCGGTATCGTGCTGCCAGCCCTGATCCACCGTGCGGCCGTCCCGCGCGTCGAGGGCGACCATCAGCCACTCTCTCGGGAAGCGCTTCAGGAATTCGGGGGTCGCCGCGGTGCCAACGATCACGCGGCGCGCCCCCGCCTTGATCAGATCAACGACGTCCTCCTCGCGGCGCACGCCGCCCCCGACGCGGCACGGCGCGGCGCGGCACAGCTCACGGATGAGCGCGCGATTCGAGCCGTGGCCGAGCGCCGCATCCAGATCGATGACGGCGACATCCCCGTAAAACGCGAACCGCCTGGCCAGCTCGACCGGGGCCTCCTTGGACTCCAGAACCTTCTCGGCCCCCTGGCGGAGCTGCACGGCACGCCCGCCCATGAGATCGATGCTCGGAACGATCACGGCCGCACCGCCACACCCTCGGCGCTCAGGACCCGCTTCGCCTCGCGAATCGAGACGCTGCCATCATGAAACATCGAGGCCGCGAGTGCTGCGTCGGCTCCCCCTTCGATCAACGCTCTCGCCATATCCACAGCCGTGCCGGCGCCGCCGGATGCGATCACCGGGACACGGACCGCCCGGGAGACCGCGCGCGTCAGCGGGATGTCATAACCGGCGCGCGTTCCATCGGCATCCATGGCGTTGAGCAGGATCTCGCCGGCCCCCAGCCGCTCGACCTCCCTGGCCCATTCAACGGCGTCACGATCGCGGCGGCGCCGTCCACCATGGCTGGTCACTTCAAAGCGATCGCCGCTTCGCAGCGCGTCGATTGACACGATGACGAACTGGCTGCCGAACGTCTCTGCCGCCCGGCGCACCAGATCGGGATCGTCGAGAGCCGCGGTCCCGAGCGAGACGCGGTCGGCGCCGGCCAGCAGAAGAGCACGCATTTCGCCGAGATCCCGAATCCCTCCGCCCACAGTGAACGGCACCGTCAACTCATCGGCAACGCGGCCGACGAGATCGAGCAGCGGCCTGCGCTCCTCGTGCGATGCGGAGATGTCGAGGAAGCAGATCTCATCGGCTCCGTCCCGATCGTAGGCCCGCGCCCGCTCCACCGGATCTCCCGCATCGCGCAGGTCACGGAATTTCACCCCCTTGACGACGCGCCCTCCCCGGATATCAAGGCAGGGGATCACCCGACGCGCCCGCATGTGCAGTCCCCCATGACGCCGGCCCCTTTTTGCCGTGCCGGCCTTCGCCGCGCCCTGCCCGGTTGCACCCGTGGTCAGCGAGACGAATCCGGCGAGCAGCCGGTGCCCGGGGGCCCCACTCTTCTCCGGATGGAACTGCACTCCCCAGATATTTCCGGATCGGATCGCCGAGGCGAAGGGGGGCGGGCACGAGGTCAGAGCGGCGGCGGTCGGGGTGTCCGGGTTCAGGGCGTAGGAGTGGGCAAAATAGGCGAAGAACGGTTCCTCCGCGAGCCCCGTGAACATCGTTCCCGCCATGTCGTCGCGCGGCTCGACGACCGCCCACCCGATGTGCGGAAGCCTGTCCGCCTCGAGCCTGCGGACCGTGCCATCGAACACCCCGAGCCCCTCGGCATTCGTCTCCTCGTCGCTGCGCTGAAACAGAAGCTGCATGCCAAGGCAGATGCCGAGAAAAGGGCGATCGGCTGCGATCCATTCGCGTAGCGGATCGAACAACTCCGCCTCCCGCAGACGCCGTGCCGCCGCACCGAACTGCCCGACCCCGGGAAGGATCACTCCATCGAGGCCGTCGAGATCGGCCCGTCGGGTGACGGAACGCCAGCGCGCGCCGAGCCGCACGAGGGCCGCCTGCACGTTGCGCAGGTTGCCGGCCCCATAGTCGACGACGCCGATCATTCGAGCATCCCCTTGGTGCTCAGCACCAGATCGTGGTAGCGGCCATCGCGGCTCATGGCGAGCTTGAGAGCCTTGCCGACCGCCTTGAAGATTGCCTCCGCCTTGTGATGATCGTTCCACCCATACGGCAGGACGACATGCAGATCGGCCATCAGGCCGCGTGTCAGCCCGCGCAGGAACTCCGGAATCATGTCGGTCTCGAGATCACCGACCCGCACCCGGCGGAAACGGGCCCGAACGACGAGCGCGGGGCGGCCGCCCAGATCGATGGCGGCCGTCGCCAGCGACTCCTCCATCGGGAATACGAAAAAGCCGGTCCGCTCGATCCCCTTGCGATCGCCGAGGGCCTTCCGCAGCGCCTGCCCGAGCGCGATGCCACAATCCTCGACGAGATGGTGCTGATCGACGTGGAGATCCCCGCTCGCCTTCACATCGAGATCCATCCCTCCGTGCAGCGCGAGCGCCGTCATCATGTGGTCGAAGAAGCCGAGTCCGGTCGTGACGCGGACACGCCCGCGCCCCTCGATGGCAAGCGCAATGCGAATATCGGTCTCGCCGGTCTTACGGTGCACCGTGGCGGTGCGCCGGCGCCCGCCGGTCTTCCCGGCCCCACTCCCCCGGGTTTTCCGGCCGGCCGGCTGCGACCCCTTGCGACGCCCGGCACCCGCCCTCAATTTTCTGCTGACGCGCTTCTTCATCCCCCCCCTCCCCTGCCGCCGATCTCCGCCAGCGCCGCGGACACGGCGGCGAGACAGACCGCAGTCTGCTCGCGCGTGCCGATCCCGATCCGGATCGTCCCCTTGAGCAGCCGGTGCTCGCTGCGATCGCGCACCAGCACCCCCTTGCCGCGCAGAATTTCACGGAGCCGACCGGCGGAGTCACCGATCCGCGCGATAAGAAAGTTGGCGGCGCTGGGGACGGTCTCCACCCCCAGCCGGGCCAGCCCCTCGGAGAGATCGCGGCGCGCCCTGCGCACTTCGGCGACGTAGCGCTCCACGTAGGGGCTGTCATCCAGAGCCGCCGTCACGGCCGCCAGAGCGAGCGTACTGACCGCGTAAGGGGAACGCATCCTCGCGATCCAGCTCATCGTTTCCCGTCGGGCGAGCAGGAGGCCTGCCCGCAGTCCGGCCAGCCCGTATGCTTTCGAGAATGTCCGCGCCACGATCAGGTTGGGATGCCCCGGCAGCAGCGTCAGGGATGACCTTTCCGCGAAATCGACATAGGCCTCGTCGGCGAGAATCAGGGTCCCGGGGAAGGCCCGGGCCAGATCCTCGATCACCCCTCCGGGGATCGGCGTTCCGGTCGGGTTGTTCGGATCGCCGAGGATCACGAGCCTCGCCCCCCCGGCCATCCGCTCCCGCACGGCCTGCTCCGGAAAGCCGAGATCCTCCCCGCTCGTCGCCGCCGTGATGCGCGCGCCGGCCAGCGTGGCGTAGAAGCGATACATGGCGTAGCCCGGCTCCACGATGACGACCTCGTCACCCCGGCTCACAAACGCGTCGCAGACGAGGCGGATCCCCTCGTCGACGCCGGAGGTCAGAACGAGCTCGAGCGCCCCATCGAGACCGAAGTGACGCGCGACCGCCGCCCGCGCCTCGGTCTCGTCCGGGTACAGCGCCACGTCATCGGGATCGACCGCCCGCAGCCGGGCGATGACCTTCGGTGACGGACCGATCAGGTTCTCGTTGAAATCGAGCCGCAGGAACCCGCGTCTCCCTGATGACGGAACGCTGTACGGTTCGAGGCGCTCGACCTCCGGCGTCGGCCGGGGCGCCATGCGTTCCCCCGGCGGATCATGACGGGCGGTCACGGGATCACCTTCTCGAGTGTGTAGGCGATCAGATCGGTCGCGCCGGCGTCACGCAGGCGCATGAGGAGATCTGCCAGTCGCTCACGGGGCACTGCCGCCTTGACGGCGTACCCTTTGCCATCGTGCAACTCCTGAATCGTCGGCGATCTCATGGCCGGCAGGATCGTCACGACGGCATCCAGATTCTCCCGCAAGACGTTCATCTCGAGCAGGACGCGGCGGCGCGCCTCCAGGACCGCCTTCATGAGCGTGCGCAGCGACTCAATCCTCTCACTCTTCCAGGGGTCCGCGAGCGCCGTGCGCGAGGTCAGGAAACGCGTCGTGGACCTCAGGACCTCCTCCACGACGGTCAGGTGGTTATCGCGCAGCGTCGTGCCGGTGGAGACCAGGTCGAGAATCAGGTCGGCGTCCTCAGGTGGATAGACCTCCGTCGCCCCGTAGGTCCTGATGAAGACATACGGCTGCCCCCTCTTCTTCATGTAGCGCCTGCTGATCGTCTCGAATTCCGCCGCGACGATCAGGGGACGGTTGAGGGAGGCGAGCTGTTCCGCGGTCGATTCCGGCGCCGCGACAACGAGCGTCACCGGATCGAGCCCGGTGTCGAGGATGTCGACCACGTCGGCCTCGCTCTCCACCACCCAGTCGTGGCCGGAGAATCCACAGTCGTGCGCGCCGATCTCGATCAGCTTCGGGATGTTCTGGGGCTTCAGGAACTTGATGTCGATCTCAGGATCTGAGACCAGCGGGCGGTAGGAGCGACCATCACTCTTCACCGCCAGGCCGGCGGCCGCGAGCAGCCGGATCACTTCATCAGTGATTCGCCCTTTCGGCAATACCAATCGTAACATTCGTGCCATCGATCCCTCTTGGGCGGGAGGACTCCCGTCCGAAACCCCGGCCTATTACACCCTAGTGAGCGTGCCGGCGGCTCATCGCGCCACTCTAGTGATACGGATCTGGTCCCTTGCAGTGGTTTCTCGTTCGTGATCGCCCTGGGACAGGAACGCCTGATTCGTCAAATTGGAAGCGTCCGGGCGGAGGGGAGATTACCGTGAGCGGCGGCCGGCCATCCCCCTCGATGCGCGGACGCACCGATGGGTGTGATGGTGCCGGTGATGGTTCGTGGTCCGTGTCATGAAGATCGCCGCCTGTTTCGTCATGGTTCTTGAATGGTACGGCGCTCCCCGGGGACTGTCAAGGCGAAGGATCGGCGCTGAGGCCTCCCCGGGCCCGGCGGTCCCCTCAGCGGCCGCCCTGGTGCGGCGATGTGCGCCCTTCCGCGCGACGGGCGGCGCGAGGCAAGCCGAGGGGCGCGTCGCGTAGCGACGCGGACCCGTGTCCGAAGGGGACAGGCCACGGCGCCTCAAGCTCGTATATCTCAGTCTAAGGATCGGAGCGTCGATCGTCCGACGCCAGCCAGATCGGCGAGGCGCCTGTAAGCCCTGAGCATCTTCGCGTGGGTGATCGACGCATTACGGCCGCTCGGGTTGGGGAGCACGACGAACGGCACATCCTCGAACCGGCCACTCACGTCGCCGAGCCGAATTCTGCGAGGGTGCCGCTGCCCAAGGATACCCTCCAGTGCGCGGACCAGCGTCACTCCGACGAACGCCACGATCCGGGGTTGAAGCCGGCGGACCTTCCGGCGCAGGATCCGCCCGCCGCGCACGAAGTCATCCTGGCTCAGGTCGGCGCTCCCGGCTGTCGGGCGGGAAACCATATTGGTCAGGCCGAGCCCGATCCCGGGGAGACTCCTGTCGTCCTGCCACGTCAGCCGATCGGCGATCAGCCCCGATTCATGCAGCAGCATCCAGAACCGATTCGAATGCCCGGCGAAATGATGCCCCACGGCAGCCGAGCGCAACCCCGGGTTGATGCCGACGAAGAGGACACGGAGCCGCGGGCCGACCCGATCCGGGAGCCTGGCAGCCACTCGCGATGACCGTCCCCCTCGCGGTCGACTCGCGCCCCGAACAGTCCGCTTCGCGATAGAATCACGCCTCATCGCCGTGATGGTACCCGAGGAGGCGGATGAACTGGTTGTTCAAGGAAGAGCCGGGGTCCTATTCGTTCGGCGACCTCATCGCCGAGGGACGCACGCGCTGGTCCGGGGTGAAAAACCCGCTGGCGCAGATCCATCTGCGTGCCGTGCGTCGTGGAGATCGGATACTCTACTATCACACCGGGAAGGAGAAGGCGGTCGTCGGAGTCGCCCGGGCCACCTCCGCGCCGTTTCCGGACCCGGACGACCGCACCGGGAAGCGTGTCGCGGTCGATATCGTGCCGGGGCGCCGGTTGCGGCATCCCGTCCCGCTCGCTGAGATCAAGAGCCGGGGGGCCTTCGCCGATTTTCCCCTGGTCCGCATATCACGTCTTTCGGTGATGCCGGTGAATGACCGCCAGTGGAAGCAGATCCTCAGGATGTCCGAGCGACCACCGGGCACAACTGCCCGCGGAACCAGGGGCCGATGAACTCCGTGTCGACGACTCCGGGGGCACCGACCCGCCGGCCTTCGATCCGGCCTGTCACCGCCGCATTGATCGCCTGCGCTGCGATGGTCCTTCTCGTGATCGCGCCCCCCTCCGCCGTGGGAGCGCGGTCTTCCCGCCTCACGGCGATCGAACTGAACCGCATCCTCTCGAAGGCCGAGAGGTCGCTCGGGAAAGCCGAGAGGTCCGTGCGCAAGACCGATCCCGGGCGGGTCAGCAATCTGCTCCGCCACGTCGACGAAGAGATGGAGCGCTTCCAGACCGGCAGCCGCCTGACCGAGTTGCAGCAGGCTTTCGCGACCGGCCGTTCCGCGGCCGGCGGCAGCAACATGGAGGAGGCCGCCGCGGCGGTCCGGCGCGTGCGCTCGATCCTGCCGACATTGTCCCACTACACGGTGCTGCGCCAGGCGGAGTTCGAAGGGCGCGTCGCCCTCCGCGCGGCCGACACGGATGATGCCGATGGATATCTGGCGGCCCTCGACGGTCTCGAATCGGCGGTGTTACCGACGCTCCTGGCGGCGCGCGTCACCGGAATCCGCGAGGCGATCGCCCACGCCCGGGACGCCATGGTGCGCCGGGACATGGAGACGGGGCGCACGGAGATCGCATCGGCGAGGCGGGCACTCGACGGGCTGCGCCTCGCCGGAGCTCTGAGCCGGACCCTCTTCTCCCTCCGGATCGGCTCTGAAATGATGGACAGCAGCGCCGTGCTCGCCGCCCGCGATCACCTCAACCGCGCCCTGAAGGATCTACAGAAGGCCGTGGAACTGACGTCCGATCCTCTTCGCGCCGATCTCAACGGCGCCCACGAGCGCATCAAGGAGATCTGGAAACGACTTGGTCGGCCGCAGGAAGGTGACCTCGATGTGGTGCTGGAAGTCACCCGGTTGATCGAACGCACGCGCCAGGGGCTGGCGTGACCGCAGCCCGGTGCAGGATCGGCCGATCGCCCGGGCCCCCTATCGCCACGGCTTGGCCGCACGCCGGGCCTGTGTCAGAATAATCCCTCCATGCTGAACCGACTTCCCAGTTCAATGGCATCGATCTTCATGACGTTGTTCGTGCTTGCTTCCCCTTTCGGGCAGGCGTTGGCGGCCAACATCGCCGGTCCGGGTGACTACGCCCTGCGCGAGCAGCTCATCTACCGCCTGGGCCGCGATTCCAATCTGACCCGGGAGCGGTTCGACGTCGTCCTGGTCAACGGCGGCGCCGTATTCTCCGGACAGATCAGCAGCTACGCTCTCAGGCTCAGGATACTGCGCACCGCCGGGTTCATCCGGGGGATCCTGAACGTCACCGACGAGTTTGTCATCGAACGTGCCGAGGTGAGCGACGAAGCGCTGCGCGACGCAGTGGCCGCCGTCCTGTCCGACATCAAGGAGGAACTCGATCTGCAGGATCTGGACCTGGAAGTCGAGGACTCCACCGTCACCCTCCGCGGTAGCGTCAAGCGGTTCCCGCATAGAATTCAGGCGGAGGCGGCCGCAGGCTCGGTGCTCGGTGTGACGCGCGTGAACAACCGGATGACCTCCAGGGACGCACCGGATCGCGATAAGCACGCGACGCTCGCCGACGCCGTCGTCGCCTACCTCCTGGATTTCCGCGCCTTTCCGCATCTCGGCCAGATCGACGTGGCCGCAGTGGACGGCATCGTGACCCTCACCGGCCGGGTCACTTACTTTTACACCCGGCGGCAGACGGCGGTCATGGTCGGCCTGATCGAAGGGGTCACCCGGGTCGACAATCAGCTCAAGGTCGATCCGGGGCTGTCCCTCATGCGCCCCCGGGTCAAGGCCCTCAGGTGAGTCAGGGATCGGACCGGTCCGGACGTCCCGCCCGCTTGACCCAATCGGCTCTGCTCCTGCTTCTCACTTCGATCGCGTTCGCTCCCATCGCCACCCCCCAGGAACTCGAGGGGCGCGTCAGGCGGGTCACACTCGACAACGGAATGCGCTTTTTGATCATGCAGCGTGGCACAGCGCCGGTCTTCTCGGCGACCCTGCGTTTCCGTGTCGGCAGCGTCGATGACCCCGGAGGCGCAAGTGGGATGGCCCATCTGTTCGAGCACATGGCATTCAAGGGGACATCGATCATCGGCGTCCGGGATGCCGGGGCCGAGGCGGGTATTCTCGATGCCACCGATCGCCTCGTTCACGATCTGCACGCCGAGCTGGATCGGGGCGAGGCGGCCGATCCGGAGCGCCTGACCGGGCTCCGGAAGGAAATGGCGTCTCTGGCGGCGCGCCACGCGCAGCTGGTCATCAAGGATGAGTTCAGCGAAATTCTGTCCGGCCAGGGGGCGCAAGGCCTCAACGCGTCGACCGGCCAGGATCTCACCTCCTACATGATGAGCCTCCCATCCAACCGGCTCGAACTCTGGTGTCTCATGGAGTCGGCACGGTTGCAGGACCTGATCCTGCGTGAATTTTATTCCGAGCGGGATGTAGTCATGGAGGAGCGCCGCATGCGCATCGAGGATCAGCCTGACGGCAAGCTCTACGAACAGCTGCTCCTCACGGCGTATCAGGCCCACCCGTACCGCGTTTCGGTCGTCGGCTGGATGGAAGACCTGGCCCGCATGACTCGCGAGGACGCGCGTGAATTCCGTCGGCGGCATTACGTGCCGAACAACGCCGTCGCAGCCCTCGTGGGGGATGTCGACCCGGCTGAGGCGGAGAGACTGATCCGAAAATATTTCGGAGCTCTCTCCCCCGCCCCTCCGCCGCCCACCCTCGCACTGCGTGAACCGTTGCAGCAGGGGGAACGTCGGGTGGTGGTGGAGTACGACGCCGAGCCGAGCCTCATGATCGCTTTTCACAAGCCCAGCATGCCGCATCCCGATGATGCGGTCTTCGACGTCATCGAATCACTCCTGACCTCCGGCCGGACGTCACGACTGTTCCGGCGCCTCGTCATGGAAACCAGGGTAGCGTCGAACGTATCGGCGTTCGAAGCGCCCGGAGAGCGCTACCCCAATCTTTTCATCATCGTCGCTGATCCCCGTGCGCCCCACACAGCCGCCGAGGTCGAAAGCATTCTGCTCGAGGAGCTCGATCGGCTGGGCCGGGAACCGGCAACGGCCCACGAGCTCGAGAAGATCCGCAACCAGGTGGAAACATCGTTCCTGTACGCGCTCCGCAGCAACCGGGGGCTCGCCTCGCAACTGTCGTATTACGAGATTCTGACGGGAAGCTGGGAAGACCTGCTTCGTTACCAGGAGGAGGTCAAGAACGTCACGCCGGAGCGGCTCCAGGATGTGGCGGCGCGCACCTTCATGCCGTCGAACCGGACCGTCGCCGTCCGCGTCCGGCCCGGACGATCCGGCGGACCGGACAGTCCGAGCGGCGCGCTCGAGACGGACGCCGCGGGCCGATCGACTGAGGAGACCGGATCGTGATCGGCCGCGGGCCGATCCTTGCGCTGCTCCTGGCGCTGGCCTGGGGGATGACCCAGGCCGCGACGCCTCCGGCGAAACCTTCGCTCGATCCACGTTCCCTTTCCTACCCTCCACTCGAGATCAATTTTCCGAAGCCCGAGACGGTGCAGCTCGATAACGGCCTGATCGTCTACCTGTTCGTCGATCGCGAGTTGCCGCTGATCGACCTCTTCTTTTACATGAAGGCCGGGACAATCTACGACCCGGAGCAGAAGGCGGGGCTGTCATCCGTCGCCATGGCCAGCCTGCGCACCGGCGGCACACGCCACATGACGCCGGATGAGATCGACGAAACCCTGGAGTTCATGCCCGCCAGGGTGCGTTTCTCCACGGGAGACGACATGGCGAGCGGCTCCCTCTCGGCGCACAGCGACCGCTTCCCCGAGGCTCTGAAGATATTCAGCGCGATGCTGATCACACCCCGCTTTGACCCGGATCGGCTCGATCTGGCGAAGGCGCGGATGATCGAAGGGATCCGCAGGCGATGGGACGATCCGGGTGATGTCGCCGAAATTCATTTCCGCTCACTGGTCTATGGCACCGAGAGCCCGTGGGCACGTCTGGAGACGGAGGAAACGCTCTCGTCCATCGAGCGCGAGGACCTGGTGGCGTTTCATCGCCGGTACGTCCGGCCGAACAACATGGTCATGGGGATTGCGGGCGATTTCGACCGGACCGCCATGAAGGAGATGCTGCGCGAGACGTTCGACGCATGGCGCCA
Organism: Acidobacteriota bacterium; assembly: GCA_027297005.1. Next base: position 9,666 of record JAPUIN010000180.1, on the reverse strand, counting down.
CGCCAAGGTGACCCCACCCCGCATCCCCTCCCTCAAGGCGACGGCGTGGCCGGGCGTGCACGTCATCGATCGCCCGCTCAAACAGACCAGCATCGCGATCGGCCATCTGGGCGCCAATCGTTTCGACGATGACAAGTTTCCACTCAAGATCCTGAGCTATATCCTGGGCGAGGGCGGGTTCTCATCGCGGTTGATGAAAGAGATCCGCTCGACGCGCGGCCTCGCCTATTCGGTCGGTGGCGGCGTCGGAGTCGATTCGGACCGCGGTCTGTTTCAGATCACCAGCAGCACGCGCGCCGGCGCCACGGTCGAGGTGATCGAGGTGGTCCGGGAGATCATCGATCAGCTACGGAAAGAAGGACCGACTGAAGATGAGGTTCGTCGGGCCAAGGAGGCGAGCATCAACTCGTTCGTCTTCTCGCTCGAGGGAACGGCGCAGTACATGCGGTCCTATCTTTACTACGAGGCATACAACTACCCGCGCGATTTCCTGCGGACCTATCGCGATCGCCTGGCGAAGGTCACCAGAAAAAAGGTGCTGCGTGCCGCACGCAAACACATCCACCCGGACCGCCTCGTCATTCTGACGGTCGGCGATCCCGAGTCGTTCGACCGGCCCCTGTCGACGCTGGGACTCGGGGATCCGCGGACGATCGCCGTCTCGGACGGGAGCGGAGGCGCCGGCCGCTGAGCGGACCGGGCATCCCGCTCCGCGAAGCTTCGATTCCCATCACCACAGCCGCATCTGTTTAGGATCGTCCCCGCCTGCGGGCGGGACGTCTTTGCGTCGGGCTCTTCCCGGCTTCCGTGCGACCGCGACGGTTGCGTTGCTGGATCCGGGCGCCGCGCCGATGCGCGGACGGAGGTCCTTCTTCACGAGATGCTTCTGCACGGGACAGATATCCCTGTATTCGCACCACCGGCAGAGGGGGCTCTCGTGGGGAGGGAACTCCGTCTGCGCCTCGATCCTGTCGATCAGGCGCATGGCGGCCGTGCTCTGGGAACTCAGTTGTTCGCGAGTGCGCGAGGAATGCAGTTCCTGATCGAAAGCGAGATAGTGCCAGATGAGGCGCACCTCGCGCACGTCCGGGAACCGTTTCTCCACCGCCATCTGATAAAGGCTGAGCTGCCGATCGACACGCAGATCACGCTCTGCGGGCAGGCTGCTGCTCGTCTTGTAATCGTGGATCTCGTAGATTCCGGGACCCGCACGGGCCAGGCGATCGATGTAACCCTGCAGCCTGTAACGGTGGTCATCCCCCAGTTCGAGCGTGATCCTCTCCTCGAGGCCGAGCGTGCGCTCCTGATCAAAGGGGGCGTAACGATCGTAGTAGTCGATCAGGCAGCGCTCGCCGATGCTCCGGTAGTGCCCGGGGCCGTATTCAATCTTCACGATGGTGATCCGATCGGAGTACCCCGCCTCCCACCGCCCCCGGTAGAAACTCAGCAGTTCATCGAGCGACGGCACCCTCTCCATGCCCACGTCCCTGTAGAGCTTCTCGAGAGTTTCATGCACGCGGATTCCGAGGAACGCCTCGATCCCCTGAGTGTCCCTCTTGATCTTGTCGATGTAACGGTAACGGTACTTCAACGGGCACTTTTCGAACGTGCTGAGGCGGGAATGGGAATAGACAGGCACGGGCGCCGACCCTCCGAAGCGGCCGAGTATAGCACGCGGCCGGTGGAGCCCCCGGACTGTGGCAGCCCGACAGACCTTCTGCTACAATTCCTCCTCCCATGTCAGCTCAACATTAGATCCAGACGACACCGTATGGAGGTTTCTGCATGAATTCGAATGACACCCGTTCCGCCCGCGGCAGGACAATCGGCCAGACGGCGATGCCTTTCATCCGTACGCTCTTCATGGTGATCCTGGCGGCCGGAGTGGCCGGCCCGGCGTCTTCCCAGGAAAGCGAGAAGGGGGAAGATGTGCCGAAACCGGCAGAGGAAGGACAGGAGGTCGCCGTGATTAAGACGAACCACGGCACGATCGTGCTCGAGTTCCTGCCCGATGTCGCCCCGAAGATGGTCCAGAATTTCAAGGACCTGGCAAACGACAAATTCTATGATGGCACGACTTTCCACCGGGTGATCCCGAACTTCATGATTCAGGGGGGGGATCCGCTCTCCAAGGACGACAACCCCAACAACGACGGCACCGGGGATGGCCCCAGAAAGATGCCGGCCGAGTTCACGACCAAGTACAGCCACGAGAAAGGGACCGTGTCCACGGCGCGCGGGGGCGATCCGAACAGCGGCTCGTGCCAGTTCTTCATCGTGCACAAGCTCAGTCCTCACCTCGATAACAAGTACACGATTTTCGCCCGGGTCATCGAGGGGATCGACGTCGTCGACAAGATCGCCGCCGTGCCCACCGGCTGCACGGGCAAACCACGCGGAACGCGTGGCTGCTCGACCCAGCCGATCGAGAAGGTCGTGATGGAATCGGTCACCATCGAGACCCGCTGAGCCGTGGGTGGGGGGGGCGACTCGCATGAAGGGAACCAGGGCGCGACGATCGGGGACACGGTCCTCCGCACGATCGACCGCCCGGTCGTCCGCACGGTTGTCCGGGATCACGCCACGCAGGCGCGCCCGAGGGGCCGCGAGCGCTGCGACGCGCCGCGTCGACTGGCACACCTACTTCATGAACATCGCGCGGCAGGTCGCCAGCCGCTCCACCTGCGATCGCAAGCATGTCGGCGCCGTCATCGTCCGGGACCGGACGATCCTGTCGACCGGTTACAATGGGTCGATCCGCGGGATGCCTCACTGCGACGACGCCGGGCACGACCTCGAGGGGGGTCACTGCGTGGCCACGATTCACGCCGAGGCGAACACCATCCTTCAGGCGGCTAAGAACGGCGTGATGATTGAGGGAGCGGAGATCTACACGACGGCGAGCCCATGCTGGAACTGTTTCAAGCTGATCGCCAACGCGGGTATACGCAGGCTTTACTACGGCGAGTTTTACCGCGACGCCAAGAGCATCCAGGTGGCACGCCGCCTTGGGATCGAGCTCATTGATCTGGGCCGGCGCGACAACGGAAAATGATGACGGTGCGGTGGCGGCTACGACGGGCAAGTTCCCGACGAGTGAAGCACCGCGAACGAGACGGGCCGCGTCCGGCTGAAGCCTGCACGCGCCTTCATGGGGGGATCCGTGTCGTACCAACCGATTGAAAACTACGGCATCGTCGGTGATCTGCACAGCGTTGCGCTCGTGGGGATGGACGGATCGATCGACATGATGTCGTTTCCCCACTTCGACTCCCCGACGATCTTCGCTGCACTCGTCGACGACCGGAAAGGCGGCCGCTTCCAGATCGCGCCGACACTCGGAAACGGCCGGCACCGGCAGCTGTATCTCCCTGACACGAACGTCCTCCTGACCCGTTTTCTTTCCCAGGACGGCGTCTCGGAGGTCTCCGACTTCATGCCGGTGGAGCGGGGTGCGACCGCCCACGACCTGGTGCGCCGGGCGAAGACGGTCCGCGGCGTCGTCCCGTACCGGATGGTCTGCGATCCCCGATTCGATTACGGGCGCGCCGATCACCAGGCGGAGCAGAAGGGTCACGAGGTCCTGTTCACCTCGCGCGGCCCCGACCGGATGGCGCTGCGCCTGCGCTGCTCCGTCCCCGTCCGGGTCGTCAACGGCGCCGCCGTCGCCGAATTCACCCTGAACGCCGGTGAGACCGCCTCGTTCGTCCTCGAGCAGGCGTTAGAAGGGGTGGAATCCCCGTCGAGCGCCCCCGACTTCGTCCCCGAATCGTTCAAGCGGACGGTGAATTTCTGGCGACGATGGCTCGGCTCCTGCGCCTATTCGGGGCGCTGGCGGGAGATGGTCAACCGCTCCGCCCTGACTCTGAAGATGCTGACCTCGAAGACCTACGGCTCGATCGTGGCCGCGCCGACCTTCGGCCTCCCCGAGGAGATCGGCGGCGAACGCAACTGGGACTACCGTTACACATGGATTCGGGACGCCTCGTTCACCCTCTACGCCCTGATCCGCCTCGGTTACACGAATGAGGCGGCCGCCTTCATGCGCTGGATCGAGGCACGCTGCGGCGAGCTCAATCCCGACGGCTCCCTGCAGATCATGTACGGGATCGACGGGCGCCACGACCTCACCGAGCAGGAGCTCGGTCATCTCGAGGGCTACCGGCAATCGTCCCCCGTCCGGATCGGCAACGGCGCCTACAACCAGCTGCAGCTCGACATCTACGGCGAGCTGATGGACTCGGTCTACCTTTACAACAAGTACGGCGAGCCGATCTCGTTCGACCTCTGGCGGAACCTGGTGCGTCTGATCGACTGGGTCGTCTCCAACTGGCGCAAGAAGGACGAGGGGATCTGGGAGATCCGCGGCGGGCGCCAGGAATTTCTCTACTCCCGCGTCATGTGCTGGGTGGCGATTGATCGCGGCATCCGGCTCGCGATCAAGCGATCGTTCCCCGCTCCTCTCGATCGCTGGCTGCGCGTGCGCGATGAGATCTACCTGAACATCTTCAAAGATTTCTGGGACCCGCAGCTCCAGGCGTTCGTGCAGTACAAAGGAGCGAAGAACCTCGATGCCGCCAACCTGCTGATGCCGCTGGTGAAGTTCGTGGGGCCGACTGATCCTCGCTGGCTGTCGACGTTGAGGGCGATCGAGCGGGAGCTGGTCGACGACTCCCTCGTTTACCGCTACCGGACGAAGGATTCGGCTTCGGACGGACTGCGCGGCAAGGAGGGGACATTCTGCATGTGCAGCTTCTGGTACGTCGAATGCCTGAGCCGGGCCGGAGACCTGGAGAAGGCGCGGTTCTTCTTCGAGAAGATGCTCGGCTATGCCAATCACCTGGGGTTGTACGCCGAGGAGCTCGGCCCGAGCGGCGAAGCCCTGGGGAATTTCCCCCAGGCGTTCACCCACCTCGGCCTGATCAGCGCCGCGGTGAATCTGGACCGGGCGCTCTCCCGCCCTCGCCCCTGATACCGTGCCTGTCCGCGCCGGAGCCGATCGCACGCTCCGCACGCCCCTCGATTCGAGCCGGTCATGAACGACGCTCCCCAGATCGAAGAAGCGGTCTTCTACGGCTGGAAGGGATACCGCCTCGTGTGCGGGCCCCTCGCGATTGGCGTCGCGCCTGATCTCGGCGGCCGGATCATCTCCCTCACCCACGAGGGGACCGAGCTTCTGTTCGTCCAGCAGGAGCATCTCGGCGAGGTGTTCGATCTCGACGGAGCGACGGACCTGCGCGCCCTGAAGCGCCGGCTCGGCTTCCGGCTCTGGGGCGGGGACAAGACCTGGATCGCCCCTCAATCCTCCTGGTGGGAGGGGATCCCGCCGCTCGATCTCGACGCGGGCCGGTATCGCGTCCGGGTCGACGGAGACACGCTCAGCATGGAGAGCCCGGCCTGCCGCGAGACATCCGTGCGCCTGACGCGTCGGATCACGCTGCGCCCGGGCGGCGTCCTGATCCTGGATCAGGAGATCGAGAACACCGGCGCAGACGAAATCTCGCGGGGGATCTGGGACGTGACCCAGTGCCTGCGTGCCATGGATGTCTACCTGCCCTCCCCTGCTCAAGGCGTGCGCGCCTACCCGGAGGAGGGGGACAGCGTCGCGCTGTCTGGACGGCTCCTGCGCGAGAAGGATGGCTGGACCGAGGTCCCCTGCCGGCTCCCGCAGCACTTCAAGTTCGGGACCCGCACGCCTCGCGGCGCAGTGGTGGCGCTCCGTCCGCTGGCGGACCGGGTGATCGCCATGGCACGGCGGTTCGCGATCGACGCGGGCGCGCCATACGCGCACGACGCGATCATCGAGGTTTACAACTCGCCCGAATACAACTACCTCGAGATCGAGGTGCACGCGCCGCTCCGCCAGCTCCGTCCCGGCGAGCGCCAGACGCACCGCCAGGCATGGTGGATCGGAAGTGTGGCGGCGGGAACCGGCCCGGAGGCGATCATGAGGATGGCGTCTCAGACGATCGGTCCGGACTAGGAGCCTGTCCGGGTATTGCGTCGGGTCGCGTTCGGCACGTCGCCGCGGGATCTCGGAACGGGCTCCTAGTCCTCCGGCGCGACGGGAAGAGCGGGAGCGGCGGCGCCGACGCTCTCCGCCAGCGCGACGAGCGTCTTCTCAGGAATCGTGCCGCGCAGAGTGATTCTGCTCCCCTCCTGCTCGATCTCGATCCCGTCGAGCAGCTCGCTCCAGTCGCTCTCGGGATTCTGGCTCGCGCCGATCCGGCCGAACGCGATCAGCCCGCGCAGCGTGTCGGCGAGCAGCTGGGCGTTCTCCTCGGCATCCGTTTCTCCGAACAGGTCGAACTCCAGGTCCCGCCCGAAGCGCCCCTGGAAGGCAAGCGATTCGAGGGCGTTCGACAGCGCGCTGTCCGGGATCGGCCCTTTGTCGAACATCAGGGCGCCGCCCGTCGTGCGAGCCAGATCGGCCAGCGCCCGGCAGTCGACGGCCCCCCACACCTGCGACGATGCCTCCACACTCTCCAGCATTTTGAGGAGCCCCTCGTTCAAATCGAGTCCCTCGCCGCCGCCGCTCGCGTTCAGCCGGATCCTCTCCAGCACCGCGCGCGGGCCGAGGGCCAGGTGTCCACCCTCAATGACGGTGGCGCTGAGGTCCGGCTCCCCCTCGATCTGCAGGAAGGTGATGATCTCCTCGCCGCCCATCATCTCGCGCAGCGCCTCCTGATCGAACTCTCCCTCCACCAGGATTCCGTATCCGAGCCCCAACCCTTCGACCGGCATGACGACGAGGCCCAGACGATCGAGCTTTTTCACCGCTTCGAGCCCAAGGCGGTTGCGAATTTCGCGGAACGGCCCGCCGCTCTCCGCCGCCTCGGCCATCTGCTCCATCCAGGTCGAGAAGCTCTGCATCCGTTTCAGGGAGCCGACCTCCACGACGAACAGTCCGACGCTTTCCCTCGGGAGTGAGGAGAGGGCGCTCGAGCGGAGGACCGATGCACCCGAGAGCTCGCGTGCGCAACCCGCCAAGGTCAGCGCCATGAGCGCGATCATCGCCACACCGGCCTTCGATCTCCTCATCTCGATCTCCCGTGCGGGTCATCGCCCGCTTCGTTCAGCCTGTTCAGTAATCCTTGCGCGTGAAGTAGAGGGTCGCCACCGCCAGAGCCGCAGTGCCCGACAGCATCGTATTGAGGGTGGGCCACAGGATCGGGGCCTCGGTCCCGAGGGTCAGCGCTCCCGCCATCCGCGCGAAATCGTACGTTCTGGGCAGGACATGATAGACCACCTCGACAGACGTGCGCACCACGGTGCGCCAGAACGGGCTGGACAGGACCTGGATCCACGCCGTGCTCTGGTGGGCCCCATGCATGACGAGGCTGACCAGGAAGATCAGCGCGGTGATCATCACGCTGGCCGATGTCGATCGCAGCAGCACGCCGACCAGCACGAGGAAGGCGAGCAGAGCGCCGAAGTACAGCGAGACCATCAGACCGGACAGCAGGAACCCGCCGTTCCAGACCCCGGTCTTGGCCCCCAGAATGATCCCGATCCCGAACGCCAGATAGAGCAGGTGGGCGGAGGCCACCACGAACGCCCCCAGGAACCGCGACGCGAACAGCACGGGGCGGGAGACCGGCTTGGACAGCAGCAGATCGATCGATCCCTTTTCGAGCATGCGCGGCACGAGGCTGGCCGTGGAGAAGACGGCGAGCAGAATGCCGAGCGGATAGAGAACGAAGGCGATGCCGGCCTGGATCCCGCTGACGAATTTGTCGACCGGGATGGCGCCGCTCGTGTTCCCCTGCATCCCCAGCACCTTCAGTGACGCGATCGTTCCCTCCGCGATGTCGGTGTGCAGGGCGAGCAGGAAGAAGAGGTGCGTGATGGTGATGATGCCGAAGAAGATCGGCAGGGTCTTCCTGTGCATCAGCTCGCGGAAGGTATCGAGGACGATCGCGCCGATCTTCACGGATCCTCCTCGCCGATCACCTTCACGAAAACCTCCTCGAGGCTCTCGCGGCCGGGAATCACCGCCGTGATCACGACCCCTCGTTGACGCAGCGCATCGATCAATCGATTGAGCCCGTCTTCGTCAGTGGCCGCTTCCAGACGATTCCCCTTCAACTTCACGTCCGGGACCGCCGCATGCAGGGCCGGAACGATCTCCGGTTTGAGCCCCCTCACGACGATCTCGTAGACGCTCCGGGCGCGGGTCAGGTCGTCGACCCTTCCCTCCCTCACCATCCGGCCATCCTTCAGGATCGCCACGCGATCGCAGATCCTCTCGACCTCGGACAGCAGGTGGGAGTTGAGGAAGACGGTCGCACCGCGCTCGCGCTGCTCGAGGAGGAGATCACGAATCTCGCGTCGCCCGATCGGATCGACGCCGTCGGTCGGCTCATCCAGCAGCAGAAAGTCCGGCTCGTTCAGGATCGCCTGCGCCATGCCGAGCCGCTGCATCATTCCCTTCGAGTAACGGCTCACGCGCACGCGGCGCCATTCCTCCATCCGGACGCGACGCAGCAGGTCCTCGACACGGCGCGTGCGGGTCGCGGAGTCCATGCCGGACAGGCGCCCGAAGTAGTGAAGGACCTGCTCGCCGGTCAGGTGGGAGGGGTAGCGGTGATTCTCGGGGAGGTAGCCGATGCGCGCCTTCGCCCCGACGTCCCCCGGCGGACGCCCGAGCACGGTGGCGCGACCCCCCGTCGGAGACACAATGCCGAGCAGAAGTTTGGCCAGGGTCGTCTTGCCGGCGCCGTTGGGGCCGAGCAGGCCGAAGACGCTCCCCTGCTCGACCCGCAGGTCGAGTTCGTGCAGGGCGCGTACCGGCCGCCTCCAGGCCCCCGCCCGGTAGGTCTTGGAGAGCGCTTCCGTCATCAGGCAGAGAGAGTCGACCGTCTACATCCCCATGATGTGGTAACCATTGTCCACGAACAGAACCTCGCCGGTGATCCCGCGCGCCATGTCGGAGCAAAGGAACAGGGCGGCGTCGCCGACCTCGGCCGGCTCGGTATTCCTCGGCAGGGGCGCTTTCTCGCGTACGTGGGCCAGCATCTTGGTGAAGCCGGGAATGCCGCGCGCCGCCAGCGTGCTGATCGGGCCGGCGGAGATTCCGTTGACCCGTATGTTCCTGCGCCCCAGATCGTGGGCCAGATAGCGGATGCTCGATTCGAGCGCGGCCTTGGCGACCCCCATGATGTTGTACTGCGGCACGACCCGTTCGCTCCCCATGTAGGTCAGCGCGAGGATGCTCCCCCCGTTCTCCATCAGCGGCGCAGCGCGTTGCGCCAGCGCCGTGAGCGAGTAGGCGCTGATGTCGAGCGCCATCCTGAACCCCTCGCGGGAGACGGTGTAGAAATCCTTTTCGAGATCCTCGCGGTTGGCGAACGCAACACAGTGGACCAGGATGTCGAGGCCACCGAATTCCGCTTTGACCTTGCCGAACAGGGCATCGATCTCGTCATCCTTCGTCACATCGCACCGGTGGACGAGGGATCCGGGCAGGTTCGCCGCCAGCCCCTTCACGTTCTCCTCGAGACGATCACTCTGGTAATTGAAGGCCAGCCGCGCCCCCTCGCGACTGAGCGCCCCGGCAATGGACCAGGCGATGCTGCGCTTGTTCGCAACGCCGACAATCAGAACCTTCTTCCCCTCGAGGAGCATCATCACCTCCCGTATTGATGGGACCGCGGCGCGGTCGGC
>JAPUIN010000018.1 GCA_027297005.1 Acidobacteriota bacterium | reverse complement strand
CGCCCGCAAGCGGAAGATCCCGAGCTCCGGCTGGGGCGGCACGCGCGGTCGTAAGAAGACCGGCCGGCCGGCGCTGGGCCGGGTGATCGCGCTGACCGACGCCCGGCGGCGGGCCGCGACCGAGCGCCGCCTCGCCCGCCAGTCGCCACGCGACCAGAACGAACCACGCACGACGAATGGCAACACCATCGACTTTCATCTCGCCGCCTGCATCATGTGCGCCCGCGCCGGCGGCCGCGTACTGACCGAATACTGGGGCAAGCGGGGCCGCTTCGCCGTCGAGGAGAAAGGGCGCAACGATTACGTCACGGTGGTCGATCGTGAGGCCGAGGCGGCCATTCTGCGGCTGTTGCGCTCGCGCTTTCCGGACCACGCCATTATCGCCGAGGAATCACCGGCGACGGAGGGGACGGTCGACTTCCGCTGGTACATCGACCCGCTCGACGGAACAACCAACTACATCCATGGCTACCCGCTGTTTGCCGTGTCGGTCGGCATCGCCGACGGCGAGGGGATGCGGGCGGCGTCGATCTACGACCCTATACACGAGGAGATGTTCACCGCCGCCCGGGGACGGGGCGCCATGATGAACGGCAAGCCGATCAAAGTGTCCCCGATGAAACGTCTGGAGCAGGGGCTGATCGTGACCGGAATTCCGTTCCGCTCTCTCGACCGGCTGGAGCAGTACCTCGCTTCGTTCCGCGCTGTTCTCGAGGGCTCGGCCGGGATTCGGCGCGATGGTTCGGCGGCGCTCAACCTCGCTTATGTCGCCTGCGGCCGCTTTGACGGTTTCTGGGAGATGGGGTTGTCATCCTGGGACGTGGCAGCCGGCAGCCTCATCGTCCAGGAGGCCGGTGGGGTGGTCACCGACTTCATCGGTCGCGCCACGTACATCGACAGCGGCGACATCATTGCCGCCAACCCGGAGATACACCCAGCGCTGCTCAAGCTGGTGATCGAGGCTTACCGTCAGGCATGATTCGGGCCTTGGACCGTTGGGCGGAGGTCACATTCCGCCGTTCGAGTTGCCCCGGTCTCCGCCGGCCAGTTCTTCGGCCTTGAACATGTACTTGATGCAGTCTTTCATGACCATCAGGTTCGGGGCCCCCTGACGATTGACCTTGATGCACAGGCGGTCATACCACTCGATGATCCCGCGCAGCTCCTCGCCATCCTTCATGATGACGATCATCGGGGTCTTGCTGTTCATCTGTTTCAGGTAGTAGAACGCCTCGGCGTTGGTCTGGTCGGGGGGAGCCTGCTTACGCCGCGGCGATCGCGGTGCAAGCCGATCTTTCATATCGGAGAGATTCGGCCGGATCAGCTTGCGCTGGCCCTGATCATCCGCCTTCCTTTCCTGGGCCCCGCCTGCGGAGGCCGAACCTTTCGTATCGTAGCGACGCATGAGCACTCCTGCGGTCAGTTGAAACCCTCGATGGACGGAACCCGGACACCTGGAGGCGACCTGCTGGCCGATAAGAGTAATGGGACCGTTGACCTTAGTGCCATCCTAGCACACGTCAAGGGCCGTGCCAAGTCAACCTATACAAGCTGAATCAGCTGTCGGGTGCCTGAGTGAGCGGTGTGTAGACGAGGTATTTCTCGTACTTCGGCATGACCTCGATCTGGTTCTCTTTCCAGAGTTTCCTCAGGTACCTGTCATACCGGGGGGCGAATTTGCTTCGCCGCACGGCGTCCTGGATATCGTCCCGCGCTTCGTCGATCGGCATCACGTGCCGCGGGGTCCGTTTCTCCACCCGTATCAGGTGCAGGGACCGGCCGGTATCGATCACCTCGCTGATCCCCCCGACGCCGACGCTGAATGCGCCGCCGGCCAGGGCCGGATGCAGATCCTTGCGGTGCAACGGCCCGATCAGGCCGTCGTTTTCGCGCGTGCCGGCCTCGGAGTAACGGCGCACCAGCTCGACGAAATCGGCGCCTCCTTCCAACTCTGCCTCGATGGCGTCCATTCTCCCCTCGACGTCGAAGCGCATGCTCGGCTCGTAGAACAGGACGAGCTCGCGGAAGGTCACCTTCTCGCCGGTTTCCCACTCCTCGTAATGTTCATCGTAGTACTGCCTGATCTCCCTCTCGCTGACGCTGATCTTCCGGCGCACGTCGTAGTTGAGGATCTCCTGCGGGACGGCGATGCGGATCAGGTGATCCTCGAGGTCGCGGCGGGTCATTTCCTGTTCCTTCAGGAGCTCGGCAAGCTGTTCGTCGTTGGTGATGTTCTGTTGCTCGCGGAAATCGCTGACCAGGTTGGCGCGAATACGGTCGATATCGAAGATGGTTTCGGCCCGCTCCAGCAGCAGGTTCTCGGTGATCAGATTGGCGAGCAGGCCATCCTGGGCGATCTGCATCTCCCGGTCCAGATCCTCTCCGAAGTACTGCTGGTACATCTGGCGGACCATAGCCTGGCCGCGCTCCTCGAACTCGCTCTTGGTGATGATCCGGTTATTGACCTTGGCGACGATCTCTTCGATCACGGCGGCCCCGGCGGGAGCCGAAAACAGCCCCGCCAGGAGAACCACCGGCAGGATGAGAAACCGCGACCGGCGCACAGTTTTAGTAACCGTGCTCTCCGACGTAGCGGAATGGAAGATTGCTGCGGTTGACATGAATCGCCGTGTCCTTCTTGAGGTCGGCAATGTATTGTGCCAGTACCTGGTCCACCTTTTCCTGATACAGCTCCAGCCGGACACGACCTCTCACCTCATCCTGATTGCGCGGCGTGCTCTCGTCCTTGCGGACCAGCTGGAAGATCATGAACCGCTGGGCCAGCTCGATCACCTT
>JAPUIN010000179.1 GCA_027297005.1 Acidobacteriota bacterium | reverse complement strand
TCCGCGTCGCCTACCGGACGCTGCGGATCGCCGGTCTCAGCGAATCGGAGGTGGATCGACGGCTCGAGCCGGTCGCCAAGGATGCCGCCGGCATCGGGTGGACTATTCTCGGCTCGCCGGGACAGGTTTCGATTCATCTGAGCGAGCCGGTGAAAAGAGGGGGCGAGGCCAGGCGGATCGCGGGGATTGAGGCGGAGATCCGTCGCATCCTCGGTCGCAGGTTGTTCGCCGTCGACGACGAGACGTTGGAGGGGGTGGTGGGGCGGCTCCTGCGCGACTCGGGGGGGACGCTTGCGGTGGCGGAATCGATGACCGGCGGGGGAGTGGCGAGTGCGATCACGGCCGTGCCGGGCTCCTCGAGGTACTTCGTCGGTGGAGTTGTCTGCTACAGTGATCGGCTGAAGCGGCAGGAGGTCGGCGTCCGCCCCGAGACTCTTGATCGGCACGGTGCCGTCAGTACGGAGGTTGCCGAGGAGATGGCCGCGGGGATCCGGGAGCGCCTGGGAGCGAGATGGGGGCTCTCGGTCACCGGCTACGCCGGCCCCGAAGCGGGCGGCGGGCATCCCCCGGGGCTGGTGTTCGTCGGCCTGAGCGGTGCCGGCGAGCCGCGCGCGGAGTCCTTCTCGTTCCCGGGGGACCGGGACGCCGTTCGCCTGAGGGCCGTCAGCGGAAGTCTCGACCTGCTGCGCCGGGTGCTCCTGGACGAGACCGGATGAGGCTGTTCGTCGCGGCGAGTGTGCCGGACGAAATCCGGACGAAGCTGGCGGTGATGAAGAAGCGGCTCGAGCCGTTGCCGGTACGTTGGGTCCGTCCCGAAGGGATTCACCTGACCCTGAAGTTCCTCGGCGAGATTCCGGAGGAGCGCGTGGAGCGGATCGAGGGCGCCCTCAGGAGAATGGCGGGTTGTAGTCCGCAGGAGGTCGAGGTTCGCGGCATCGGGGCCTTCCCTGATCGGGGCAGGCCCCGGGTGATCTGGGCCGGGCTCAGCGCGTGTCCGGGTATTGCGCGCGGCCCCACACGAGACGCCGACAGGGACCGGGGTGGCGATGTCGCGGAGGTCGCCCGGCTGGTCTCGTCGATCGAGACTGCCCTCGAGCAGGCCGGCTTCCCGCGCGAGACACGGGAATTTCGCGCACATCTGACGCTCGGCCGATTTCGGGAACCGCCGCGAGGCGAATGGCGAAGCGCCTTGAATCGACATGCGGATGAGGAATTCGGGACTTTCCGGATCGAGGAATTCGCTCTTTATGAAAGCGTATTGCAGCCGGGGGGAGCGCGCTATCGGGTCGTGAGCCGGTTCATGATCGACGGGGAGAAAGACGTTTGAATCCGCTCAACGTGCTCTTGACCGCCTCCGTATCGTTCGGCCTTGGTGCCATACCATTCTCCTGGATTATCGGACGGATGCTGCAGGGGATCGACATCCGTGCGACCGGCAGCGGGAACGTCGGCGCCACGAATCTGGCGCGCGTCACCGGCTACGGACCGGCTGTCGCGGCCCTCCTGCTGGACGCGGGGAAGGGGGTCGCGGCCGTGCTTTTCGCCCGCTGGACGGCCGGGGGGACAGGTCAGGAGGCCTCGGTCCTCCCCGCCCTGGGGGGGGCGCTCGCCGTGCTCGGCCACAACTTCACGCCATTCCTCCGCTTCAAAGGGGGGAAGGGAGTCGCGACCGGCGCTGGCGTCTTCGGGGTCCTGGCCCCGTGGGCCCTCGTGAGTTCCCTCGCGATCTTTCTGAGCATCGTGCTCATCTCCCGCCTCGTTTCCCTCGGTTCGGTCGCCGCTGCCGCGGCCCTGCCGGTCGCTGTCCTGCTGATCTATGATTCAACACCGGTCACCGTCGTCGCCCTCGGTATCGCCGCCTTGGTCGTCTACCGCCATCGATCGAATCTGGTCCGAATCAGGCGCGGGACGGAGGATCGGATCACCGAACCGAGCAGCCGGGCCGGGCGCGCGTGATGCGCGCCACGGTGCTCGGTGCCGGCAGCTGGGGAACCGCGCTCGCGATCCATACGGCGCGGCTCGGCGCTGCGACGACTCTCTGGGCCCGCCGCGCCATAGTGGCACAGGAGATCGAGCGAGCGCGGGAGAATGTGACTTATCTGCCCGGCGTTCGCCTGGAGGAGAGGGTTGCCGTGGTCGGGGATCTGCCCGGCGCACTCCGTGGGGCGGATCTGGTGATGTTCGTGGCCCCGGCACAGTCGAGCCGGGATCTGTTCCGCGCGGCGGTCCCGTATCTCGATTCTAAGGCCGACCTCGTCATCGCATCGAAAGGGATTGAGCAGGGGACGCTGAAACGGCTCTCCGAAGCGCTTATCGAAGAAGGGGGAGGGAGCCTCGAAGCGCGCGTGACGGTTCTCTCAGGGCCGAGCTTTGCCGTCGAGGTGGCGCGCGGCGATCCAACCGCCGTCGTCGTCGCGGGACGGACCGCCGCCACGGTCGAGCGCGTGCAGAAACGGATCTCCGGGGGGAACCTGCGCGCCTACAGCAATTCCGACCTGATCGGCGTTGAGGTGGCCGGTGCTCTCAAGAACATCATGGCGATCGCGACCGGCATCGTCGAGGGGCTCGGGTTCGGGACCAACACACGCGCGGCGCTGATCACCCGGGGACTCGCGGAGGTCGCCCGGCTCGGCGAAGCGCTCGGCGGACGCCCGGGGACGTTCGCCGGGCTGGCGGGGGCGGGGGATCTCATCCTGACCTGCACCGGGGGACTGAGCCGGAACCGATCGGTCGGGATTGCGATCGGTCGCGGTCGCCGACTCGACGATATTCTCGGCGAGATGAAGATGGTCGCCGAGGGGGTTCCAACGACGCGCGCCGCGCTTTCCCTGGCGGATCGCGAGGGGATCGACATGCCGATTGCCCGTAAGGTGCACGAGATCCTGTTCGAGGGACGGTCGGCGGCCGACGCGGTGGGGGATCTCCTGGCGCGGCCGCTTCGGGGGGAGGCATGATCGATCTGCACAATCACCTCCTGCCGGGAATCGATGACGGCGCCAGGAAAATCGACGAGACCCTCGAATTTCTGCGCCTCGCGCGACGCGACGGCGTGCGCACTGTGGTAGCCACACCGCACATGAAGCCGGGTGTCTATGACAACACGCGCGAGACGATCCTCGAGCGGGTCTCGCTTGTGCGTGAGGCGCAGAGAGGTGACGAGGCGGAGGGGGTGACGCTCCTGCCGGGTGCGGAGGTCTACTACACGGCCGACCTGACCGCCCGGGTGGGGAACGGTCAGTTGATGACCCTGGGGGATGGCGGGCGCTACCTGCTGCTCGAACTGCCGTATCAGCAGGTGCCGATCGGTGTGGAGGAGACGATCTTCCAGCTCAAGCTACGCCAGATCACTCCGCTGATGGCGCACCCCGAGAGGGTCGCCTACTACCTCACGGACATCGAGCGGGTCGCCTCCTCGATTCGGCTGGGAGCGCTGATGCAGGTGACCGGTTCCTCGATCACCGGCCGCTTTGGCAACAGGGCGCGCGAATTCGCCCTGCGCATGCTCGAACGCAACATGATTCATGTGCTCGCCTCCGATAGTCACGATGTCCGCCACCGCCCCCCCACGCTGAGCGGAGCAGTCAAGGCCGCAACGGTCGTCGTGGGGGAGGCAGCGGCGCGTCGGTTGGTCGATGACAACCCCGCCGCCATCATTGCGGGCCGGCCGGTCCCGGTCGATGAGTTGGCGCCGCCGTCCCGTCCGCAAGGGCTGAAGGATCGATTTCGGGCTCTTTTCGGGCGTCGCTAGCGGCATCCGTCGGCCCTCCTTCAATTTACAAAAGTCATTGAGTTTGATAGCATTAGCCGTTCTTTCGGACCGGGGTGATCGTTGGGATCAGGAAGATGGGAACGAAGCGTCAGGCTTACGACCATGGTGGCCCTGATTCTGGCGGTCACGGTGCTGGCGTGCATGAGTGGCGGATCGAGGAGTTCGCATCGCAGAAGCGACGCCAAGAGGTACCTTCGGTACGGTCGCCTGATGTTCGATCAGGGCCGGACGATCGAGGCGATCGAATCGATCGAAAAGGCGATCAAATCTGATCCCAGCATGGCGGAATCGTACAGTCTGCTGGGCGTCATCCACCTGCAGAGGCGCGATTATAAGAAGGCAAAGGATCAGTTCAAGATTGCGCTGCGCATCGATCCCTATTATACGAGCGCTCACAACCATCTGGGGGTCGCCTTTCGCGAATTAGGCGAGTACGAGAAGGCCGAGAAGGAGTTTCAGGCTGCGCTTGCCGATCCGGTCTACCGGATGCCCGAGAAAATCCACCTGAATCTCGGCTATCTTTATCTGGAACTTCAGCAGGTTGAACGGGCGATCGGCTCGTTTGAGCAGGCGATTGTGATCAACCCGGACTACCTGCGCGGGATCCTGGCGCTCGGCAGGGCCTATCGCCAGTCGGGCCAGGAGCGCCTTGCCCGGGACAATTTCCTCAAGGTCGTTGAAATGGGACCGGAAACCGTGGAGGGGCGCAGGGCACGGCAGCTTCTCGACGGGAAGGTGCAGTAGGGGCCGGTCGTGAGCGATCCCGACTCGGCGAAACCTCCCGGCCGCCTGGAGAAGATCCGGCTGGGACTGCGCAGGACGCGGGAAGGACTTCTGGGCCGCTTCTCGGCCCTCTTCGATCGGAATCGCGGACCCTCCCCCAACTGGTACGAGGATCTCGAGACGGCCCTGATCGAGGCGGATCTGGGACCACGCGTGGCCGTGCGGATTGTCGAGGCGGTGCGCTCTGATGCGCGGGACGCCGCGCCCCCTTCGTGGGAGGGGGTGAGAAATGCGGCGCGCAGGGTGCTGCAGCAGATCCTCGTCGTGGGGAATGGGAACGGCGACAACGGCAGCCGTCCGCAGGTGATTCTGACGGTTGGTGTCAACGGAGGCGGCAAGACGACCACCTCGGCCAAGATTGCACGACGTCTGCACGCTGAGGGGAGGTCGGTGATGCTGTGCGCCGCGGATACGTTCCGGGCGGGCGCCGCCGAACAGCTCAAGATCTGGGCCGCTCGGGTCGGCGCAGAGTTCACCGGCCACTGCCCGGGTGCCGATCCGTCATCGGTTGTTTTTGACGCGGCATCGGCGGTCATGGCGCGCGATCTTGACGCACTGGTCATCGACACGGCGGGACGTCTGCACACGCAGGCCCCGCTGATGCGCGAGCTTGAGAAGATCATCCGCGTCGTCGCCCGCAGAATCGAAGGGGCGCCTCACGAGGTGCTCCTGATCCTGGATGCGACGACCGGGCAAAATGGTGTGGCGCAGGCGCGGGAGTTTCTCGCGGTCGCGCAGGTCACCGGACTGGTGTTGACCAAGCTTGACGGGACCGCCCGCGGAGGTGTGGCGGTTCCGATCGTGGAGGAGCTCGGGATCCCTCTGCGCTATGTCGGAATCGGAGAGGGCCCGGAGGATCTCGTTCCCTTCGATCCGGAGGATTTTATTGAGGGGCTCCTTCCGCCGGTGGCCTGATGGACGACGCGCTTCAGAGAGGTGATGGTTGGGTCGCCGACGATGGACGAGCCGCGACCTGTGCCGCCTGCGCGAAGCCCTGGATCTGGCGGCGCGGGGTGGGGGACAGGCCAGTCCGAACCCGATGGTCGGTGCGGTGCTGGCGCATGGCAATCGGATCGTCGGGAGGGGTTATCACACCCGTGCCGGCGCTCCGCATGCTGAGATCAAGGCACTCGAGCAGGCCGGTCGACGGGCGCGGGGCGCGACCCTCTACGTCAACCTCGAGCCGTGCTGTCACTTCGGTCGGACGCCTCCGTGCGTCGATGCGCTGATCGCCGCCGGGGTGAGCGAGGTCGTCGCCTGCATGCGCGACCCCGATCGGCGTGTTGATGGCAAGGGATTCCGTGCCCTGCGGGCGGCTGGAGTCAGCGTGCGCGTCGGCGCGCTCCGGTCGAGGGCGCTCAATCTGAACCGCCGGTTTCTCCATGAGGTTCGGAGAGGGTTGCCGTTCGTCACCTTGAAGGCCGGCATGAGTCTCGATGGCCGGATCGCGACGCGCGGCGGCCAGTCGAAATGGATTACCTCGCCGCGGGCGCGCGCCGCAGCGAGGCTGTTGCGCAGCCGGCACGACGCCGTTCTGGTCGGCGTGAACACGGTGCTGGCCGACGACCCGCGGCTGCGGGGGCCAGGGGCCGCCGGACGGCGGTCTCCCGCCCGGGTCGTGCTCGACGCTCGACTGCGCACGCCACGCAGCGCGCGTATTCTGCGTGGCGGTGGGGAGACGATCATCTTCACGCTCGGTGGAGCCTCGGTGGTCCGGAAGCGGGCCCTCGAGCGGGCCGGCGCGATCGTCGTTCAGACACCCGGTCGTGGCGGCCGGTTGAGGCTGAAGGCCGTTCTCGGGGAGTTGGCCCGGCGAGGTGTGCGCAGCGTTCTGGTGGAGGGGGGATCGGAGGTGCTCGGATCGGCACTCGACCAGAAGATCGGAGACGGTGTCGTCCTGTTCGTCGCCGGGACAATTCTAGGCGGGCGTGGCGCCCTGCCGGCCTTCGGCGGACTCGGACCGGCTCGACTGGGTGAGGCGGTTCGAATCGAGGATTTGGTCGTGCGGCGCGTCGGCCCCGATCTGATGGTGCGGGGTCGACTGAGATTTCCGGCACCGACACGCCGGAGGCGAAACTGAAATGTTCACCGGGTTGGTGGAAGGGACAGGGCGGATTGCCCGAATCGTGGAGGGGACGGAGGAGGTCCGCCTGCAGGTCGAGGCACCACTTCTCGGGCCAGTGATCAGGGGCTCCAGCGTGTCGGTTGACGGCGTCTGTCTGACGGCGATCGACGACACCAGGGATCAGATCGAGGCGATCCTTTCCCTCGAGACGCTGGCGTGCACGACCCTGGGGCGTCGCTCGGTGGGGGACCGCGTCAACATCGAGAGGCCCCTGCGACTCGGCGATCGGCTCGGCGGTCATCTCGTGCAGGGGCACGTCGATGGCGTCGGTCGCGTGGAAGAGGTCGAGCCGGCAGGGACCGGGAGCCGCGTGCAGATATCGTTTCCAAGCGATTTGCGGGACCTGATCGTGATGAAGGGTTCGATCTCCGTCGATGGCGTGAGCCTGACGGTCGCGGATCGATCGAAGTCGTCCTTCGTGGTGGCGCTGATACCGGAGACGCTCGAGATGACGCATTTGGGGGAGTATGAGCCGGGTCGGGAGGTCAATCTCGAAGTGGATGTGGTCGGTCGTTACATCGTGGACTATCTGCGCCGACGCATCGAGCCCGACACGGGGGAGGGAATTACGAGGGAGTTTCTGGCCCGGCTGGGTTTCCAAACGAGAGGCACGCAAACGTGAAAGCGAAGAAAAGCAAAAAACGAGTCCGCAACGGCGGGTCATTTATCACGATCGAGCAGGCGGTGCGGAATATCGCCGCGGGAAAGTTCATCATCGTCGTCGACGATGAGAACCGCGAGAACGAAGGCGACCTGACCCTGGCTGCCGAGAAGGTGACTCCCGCGGCGATCAATTTCATGGCCCGGTATGGTCGGGGACTGATCTGCCTGCCGATGCTCGACGAGAGACTGAAGCAACTCGACGTGCCGCTGATGGTCCAGGACAACACCTCTCCGTACAACACGGCTTTTTGTGTCTCGATCGAGGCGCGTCGTAACGTTTCGACCGGGATCTCCGCCGCCGACCGCTGCCGCACGATTCGCGTCGCCATCGATCCGAAAACCCGCCCCGGGGACCTGACCCGACCCGGGCACACGTTTCCTCTCAAAGCGCAGAAGGGTGGTGTCCTGAAGCGGGCGGGACAGACCGAGGCGGCGGTCGACCTGGCCCGGATAGCCGGTCTGTACCCCGCGGGAGTCATCTGCGAGATCATGAATGAGGACGGCACGATGGCGCGCGTCCCGCAACTGGAGGTGTTCTCAAAGCGTCACGGAATCGGGATGATCGCGATCGCCGATCTCATTTCGTACAGGATGCGGCACGAGCGTCTGGTGCACCGCGTCGCTCAGCCGGATCTGCCGACCGTGACCGGCCCCTTCCGCATCTTCGCCTATCGGACCAACGCCGACAAGAAGACACATCTGGCCCTCGTCATGGGGAAGATCCGGCCACAGGAGCCGGTTCTCGTCCGCGTGCACTCCGAGTGCATCACCGGTGACGTCTTTGCCTCGCTGCGCTGCGATTGCGGGCCCCAGTTGCGGCTTGCCATGGAGGCGATCGCCCGGGAGGGGAAGGGAGTGCTCGTCTACCTCAGGCAGGAGGGGCGGGGCATCGGTCTGATCAACAAGCTGCGGGCGTACGAGCTGCAGGATGAGGGGAAGGACACCGTCGAGGCCAATCACAAGCTAGGATTCAAGGCAGATCACCGCGACTACGGGATCGGAGCCCAGATTCTGCGCGATCTCGGCTGCGGCAGAATCCGGATCCTCACCAACAACCCGGGGAAGTTCTCCGCCCTGCGGGGCTACGGGCTCGAAATCGTCGAGCGCATCTCCCTGGAGGTTGCTCCGAACGAGACCTCGCGCCGCTATCTCAAGACCAAGAAGGAGAAGCTGGGGCACCTGCTGTCGCTCGTCTGAGCGAGCCGGGAGCGCTGCGATCATGTTCGACGTTCTGAGTGAACGACTGCAGAAGATCTTCCGCACCCTGCGAAGGCACGGCCACCTCACCGAAACCGAGATCCGCGAGGGGCTGCGGGAGATCCGTCTTGCCCTGCTCGAGGCCGACGTCCACGTGAAGGTTGTCAGGGAGCTGATCGAGAAGGTCCGCGAGAGGACGACCACCGAGGAGATTCTGCGGAGTCTCACTCCGGGCCAGCAGATCGTGAAGATCGTGCGTGACCAGATGATCGATATTCTTTCGCAGGGGGGGGAAGCACGCCTGCGTCAGGCATCACGCCCGCCGACGGTCATTTTGATGACCGGTCTTCAAGGCTCGGGCAAAACAACCACGGCCGCCAAGCTGGCCTTCTGGTCGCGGGAGCGGGGCCGGTCACCCCTTCTCGTGGCGGCCGACCTGCGCCGTCCCGCCGCAGTCGATCAGTTGCGCGTGCTCGGAGAACGGATCGGTGTGCCGGTCGAGTCGGGCGAGGAGGGAGCAGACGCAGTCGGAGTCTGCCGCCAGGCGCTGAGAGAGGCGCGCCAGGTCGGGCGCGATCCGGTCATCATCGACACGGCGGGACGATTGCATATCGACGAGGTGCTGATGACGGAGATCACCGCGATCCGCGATGCGGTTGACCCGACCGAGATTCTCTACGTGGCCGACGCGATGACCGGGCAGGATGCCGTGCGGTCCGTCCTCGCTTTTCACGAGCGCCTGGATCTGACCGGGGCGATCCTCTCCAAGGCAGACGGTGATGCACGGGGCGGTGCGGCCCTTTCGCTCCGCCATGTCACTGGGGTTCCGATTAAATTCGTCGGGACAGGAGAGCACCTCGAAAAGCTGGAACCGTTTGAGCCGGATCGGATGGTCTCGAGGATCCTCGGCATGGGAGACATCCTGTCGCTGATCGAGAAGGTCGAGGCGGTCGCGGACCGTCAAGAGGCGGAGACGGTGGCGCGCCGGCTGCGCCGGGACGAGTTGACTCTCGAGGATCTGGCCGATCAACTCGAGAAGGTCGGACGCATGGGGTCCCTTCGTGAAATCCTCGGGATGCTGCCCGGGGGAGGGGCTCTGCAGAACGTCGACCTGGACGAGAGGAGCCTGGTGCACACGCGCGCGATGATTGGATCAATGACCCTCGAGGAAAGACGGCGCCCTGACGTGATCAATGGAAGCCGCCGCCTGCGCATCGCGCGGGGCTCGGGCACGTCGGTGACCGAGATCAACAGGTTGTTGAAGCAGTTTCGCCAGATGAAGAAGATGATGAAGAATTTGAGCCGGGGCCGCGGCGGGGGTGCTCTCGGGCGCGCCCTGTTCGGCTCCGGCCGGTCTTTCCCGTGCTAGCCGTGGCCCGCGGGGAGGATATCGATGGAGCCGTCAGGCCCGGAGGAAGAGCCGGAGGGAATCATACCCGCGCCGGTAGAGAGGTGAATCCGTGCTGAAGATCCGCCTGCAAAGGGCAGGTACGAAAAACAAGCCGTTTTACCGAGTTGTCGTTTCAGAATCGACGCGGGTGCCTCAGTCTCGCGTAACCGATCATCTGGGATACTACGATCCGATGAGGAATCCCAAGGTCATTCAGATCGACGTCGGCAAGGCCGACAAATGGATTCGTCAGGGAGCGCAGCCATCCGACACCGTCCGCAGGCTGATCGAAAGAGCCCGGGCGGCACAGGTCTGAGGGGAGACGGAGATGGATCGGGCACCTGATCTCAGCGCCTGGATCGAGGCAGTGGCGCGCGACCTCGTCGATCACCCCGACAGAGTCTTGGTGCGTGCCGTCGAGGAGGGGGAGACGATCGTCTTTGAACTCGAGGTTGACCCCGATGAACTGGGGCGCGTGATTGGTCGGCAGGGTCGCACGGCCCAGGCGATGAGGACGCTGCTGGGCGTATCGGGGGCGAGGCACGGCGGCTCTTACGATCTTGAAATCCTCGAGTGAACAGCCCTTCTCCGAGTACGCAGCGGGGGGAAAGTCCGGTGGTGGTCGCCACGGGCCTGCGACTCCGGGGAGCGGACGGACGACTCACGGCGCGGCTCGTTTCCGGCGACGTGGACCAGATCGCCGGCCGTTCCTGGGTCCTGGTCGGCCAATCCGGGGGGGAAACCACACGGTTCGGGATCGAGGAGTACTCGATATACCGGGGAAAGCTGGTCCTGAAGCTGACCGGAGTCGATTCGGCCGGAGAGGCCTCGGTTCTGGTAGGCCGAGATATCTTGATACCCTGCAACAGGTTGGTTGCACTACCAGAGGGCAACTATTATATTTTCGAACTGGTTGGGATGCGGGTGTGTACCCCTGATGGTTGCATCCTCGGCCAGGTCAAGGATGTGATCGATACGGGTGGAACACCGCTGCTGCAGGTTGTCCGATCGGAAAACGATCGGCACCACGATCGACAGGACACGATTCTGATTCCTGCGGCGCGCTCGATCTGCACCACCATCGATATGGCCGCCGGTATGATCACGATCGATCCGCCGGACGGACTGCTGGAGCTTTATGAAGTTTGATGTAGTGACCGCCTTTCCACGGATGCTCGAGGGACCGCTGGGATACAGCATCATCCGGCGCGCGCGCGAACGTGGACTGATCGAGATTCGTCTTCACGATCTGCGTGACTACGCCCGCGACAAGCATCGCAAGGTGGACGACACGCCATACGGTGGAGGCGGAGGGATGGTGCTGATGCCGGGTCCGCTGTTCGCGGCGGTGCACGACATCACGCGGCGTTTTCCGGAACAACGCACCCGCACCGTACTCCTTTGCCCGCAGGGGACGCGCTTCGACCAGGGACAGGTGCTGCGTCTGTCCGGGTACGACCGCCTGATCCTGCTCTGCGGACACTATGAAGGTGTCGATGAACGGGTGCGCGAACATCTGGCGGACGAGTCGATCTCGATCGGGGACTACGTGCTCACGGGAGGTGAGATCCCGGCGACGGTGCTCGTCGATGCCCTGACGCGGCTCATTCCTGGTGCTCTCGGGGATGAGGACGCGGCGCGCAATGATTCGTTCTATGACGGGCGCTTCGATCATCCACAGTACACGCGACCGTTCGATTTCCGCGGCTGGTCCGTGCCCGAGGTTCTGGTCTCGGGCAACCACGCCGCGATCGATGCCTGGCGTCGGGATCGAGCGCTTGAGAGGACCGCGCGCGTCAGACCCGATCTGCTGCGCGACGAAACCACAGAAAGCGATCACTGAGGCGAACTCGAACCAGGAACACCAGAGAGGACAACATGGATGTCGTGAAGATGATCGAGGATAAGGAGATCAAGAGTCAGCCGCCCGCATTTCGCAGCGGCGATTCGGTCAAGGTCCACGTCAAGATCCGCGAGGGTGAAAAGGACCGGATCCAGATCTTTCAGGGGACCGTCATCGCGATCCGGGGTGGAGGCACCGGGCGTACCTTCACGGTGCGCAAGATCTCAGACGGTGTTGGAGTGGAAAGGGTCTTTCCCCTCTACTCTCCGATCATCGGGAAGATCGAGGTCGTGCGCCGGGGACGTGTGCGCCGTTCCAAGCTCTATTACCTGAGAGAGCTCAAGGGGAAAGCGGCGCGTATTCGGGAACGGACTTAGGAGAGAGGGCGTGGCGGCCCGTGGTCGCGCCGCAGGTTTCGCGAGCGAGCTCCGGCTTGGCGAGCGCGGCTATCAAGCGATCGCGGGGGTCGATGAGGTCGGTCGGGGTTGCCTGGCCGGGCCGGTTATCGCCGCGGCGGTCATTCTGGATCCGGCAAGGCGGCCACGCGGACTGCGTGATTCCAAGCAGCTCGCGGCGGCTGATCGTGAGCGGCTGGCCGCGGTGATCGCAAAGACGGCCGTGGCGATTGCCCTGGGAGTGGTCGAATCGACCGAAATTGATCGAACCGACATTCTCCAGGCGACGCTCGAGGCGATGAGACGTGCGGTGGAGGGACTCAGAGTGAGGCCTGACTATCTGCTGGTTGATGCGGTGCGAATTCCCGTGATACCCATCCCGCAGGAAGGGTTGATCAGGGGAGATTCGCGCAGCGCGTCGATCGCCGCCGCCTCGATCGTCGCCAAGGTCTACCGGGATGCCCTGATGCGATCCCTGCACCCTCTCTATCCCGCCTATCGATTCGACGCGAACAAGGGGTACGGCACGCGCGATCATCTGAGAGCCCTGCGTCGTCTGGGCGCCACGCCGCTGCACCGAACGACCTTCCGGGGCGTTCCCCGCCGAGGCGCCGCCGTGCGCCCTGCCCAGCGGAGCGGGTGACGCCATGGCCCTCGATCGCGCGAAGACGATGCAACAGGCAGAGAAATACGCCAAATCCGGCAAGATGACTGAGGCGATCAATGCCTACAAGAAGCTTGTCGAGGATAATCCGCGTGACCTGAATATCTTCAATAAGCTGGGGGATCTTTACGTCCGGGCAAAGAAAACCCCGGACGCCATCCGCTTTTTCCTGCGCATCGCCGAGTTGTATTCCAAGGACGGGTTCCTGCTCAAGGCGATCGCGATGTACAAGAAGATTTGCAAGCTCGATCCCTCCAACATGGATTGCGTGCTGAAACTGGCCGAGCAGTATCAGCAGCAGGGCCTGACCATCGAAGCCAAGGTCCAGTACCTGCAGGTCGTCGATCACCTGGTGAAGACCTCACAGTTTAAAAAGGCGGTCGAAATCTTTCCGAAGATTCTCGAGATTGATCCCGCGAACATCAAGGTGCGCCTCACCTACGCTGATATCCTCACCCGCACAAGTCGCAAGGATGATGCCGTCAGGGAGTTCGTCCAGGTGGCGACCGATCTGATCGGCAAGGGGATGAGGGACGAAGCGGCGCAGGTCGTACGGAAGGGGCTGGAGGTGGCTCCGGGGAATGCTGACCTGACGAGCCTGATGCTGGCGACCGGCAAGGAGGGGAAGAAGGATCCGGCTGAGCTGCTCTCCTCGGTTGAAGCGATGGCGAAGGAGAATGGCGACAATCCTCGATCCCAGGCCATGCTCGTCGAAGCCTACCTGTCGGCCGGGAAGAAGGCGCAGGCGGAGCCGGTCGTCGCCAAGCTCCAGGAGCTCGGGGATGGCGCGCCTCCCGAAACGATGCTCGCCGTGGGGCGCTTCCGGCTGGCCGAGGAGGATGCCGACGGTGCGCGCGAGTGGCTCGGTCGAGCGGCCGACCAGTTCATGGATGGATCTTGTCCTGCGGATGCCGCGGCTGCGATGGAGGAGTTCCTCGGTCGTTTCCCAGACGATCGCGAAGGGCTCGCCAAGCGCGCCGACATCGCCGAACGGTCCAATGATGCCAAGGGGCAGATGACGGCGCTGCAGAAGCTGGCGCAGCTGCTGATCCGCACGTCGGATATCGCCACCGCGACCGAGGTGACCCGCAGGCTGACGACCATCGATCCCGACAATGAGCGTTTCGCGGAGCTGCTTACAAGCCTCGAGGCGCGAACCTCGGGCGATGCGTCCGTGGCGCCGCCCCAAGAATCGTTGGAAAGCCTGCAACTCGAGGAGGCGCCGGCCGGCGTCGATCTCTCGAGTGACGATGAGGTGAACGAGGAGGAGGTGGACGAAGAGGAGGTGGACGAAGAGGAGGTGGACGAAGAGGAGGTAGACGACGAATTCATCTCGGATCATTTCACGGAAGCGGAGGTCTTCATCAAGTACGGCCTGCTCGAAAAGGCCAAGCAGCAGCTTCTCATCATCCTCGCCAAGCACCCGCGCAACGTGATGTCGCATGTCAAGCTGAAGGAGATCTATTACGAGGAGGGGAACAAGGACAAAGCGGTGGAGGAATGTCTGACCCTGACCGAGATGATGCGAGCGAAGGGTCGTGACGATGATGCGCTCGAGCTGATGAACGAAGCGATCCGCATCGACCCGAACAATCCGCGCGTCAAGGAGCTCTCCGCCGAGGCCACTCCCGAAGCGGTGGCCCCTGCTGCCGCCCCAGCCGACCCGGAGGTCGGGACAGAGCCTCCTGCGCCCGAGCCGGAGGCTGGGACAGAGCCACATATGCCCGAGCCGGAGGCCGGGACAGAACCTCCTGCGCCCGAGTTGATTGCCGCGCCGTCAACCCCGCCCGCTCAGGCGACGCCGGTGGCCGAAGCGCCGCCGGAGCTGGCGATCGAGGACAATTCCGGGGCGACGATCACGCTGCAGTCGGCCGATATCTCCACGGCCACCGGCGTGGATGAGATGGAGATTCAGATCGATATGGAAGATGAGTCGGCCGTGCCTCCAACCGCCCCCACTGCGGCGGAGCCGTCCGTCGCGGCAAGACCGGAAACGATCGAAGAGGAGACGCCTGACGATCTGGCCAGCTTCTCGCTGAGTGAAGGGGACGATTCCTTCTCGATAGAGATCGATGGTGGGGATGCGTCGCCGGACGCTCCTGGCTCGGCGGCGGCCGCCGAGGGGGCCACTGACCCCGATCCGGAAAAGCTCGGCGAGGTCGACTTCTACATCGACCAGGGGCTTCTCGAGGAGGCCCGCGAAGTGTTGTTCCAGCTGCATAAGAAGTTTCCGGATAGCAAGGAGGTTGCCGATCGTTTCGCCCGTGCCAATCGCCCGGTGGCGGAAACGCCCGAGCCGCCGAAGAAGGGACCGGCTCCGTCGTCCGACATCGACCTCGACGTCGAGCGCGCCTTCGGGGCTCAGAGCCTGGGAGGGGGACCTCCGGCAGAGGCTCCTGTCCCGAAGGGCACGAAGGCGACGCCGGTGTTCCGGGTCGAGGAGACGAGCGGGGAGGAGCAGGAGGGGGACTTCTTCGATCTGGCCTCCGAGCTGGACAAGAGTCTGTCGGAGGCGCAGGTGGCGGTCGAGGGGCCGCAGGAATCGCTTGATGGTCCCGGTGTCAGCCTGGACGAGATCTTCAAGGCGTTCAAGAAGGGGGTCGAGCAGCAGGTCGACGCGGAGGACTACGAGACCCACTACAATCTCGGGATCGCATATCGCGAGATGGGGCTCGTCGATGAGGCGATTGGCGAGTTCCAGTTTGCCGCCAAGGACGCCGGCCGGATCGTCGATTGCTGCGGGATCCTGGGGCTCTGCTTCCGCGACAAGGGGATGCCGGATCTGGCCCTGAAATGGTACAGGAAGGGGCTCGACTCGCCCGACGTGGGGGAGCACGAGGTGGTAGGGCTGCGCTATGATATCGGGGAGGTTTACAGGGAGCAGGGGGAATATCAGAAAGCGCTCCAGTCCTTCACCGAGGTCTACGGCATCGATTCAAACTATCGCGAAGTTGTCTCGAAGCTCGAGGAGGTCCGCAAGCTTCTCGGATGACGCGCCGGCTGCGACCCGCCCCGAGCATGCCTCGGTTGCCGGATGCGCATCGTTGCTCTGGCGGGACGCTCGAGCGGAACATCGGCTCCGGCCGACGAGGATCCGGTGAGGCCGGGACGCAGGGTACGCGGCCTGCGCATCGTCAGGAAACTCTCCCCGGAGGGATCCGGATTCCTGACCCTCGAGCGTTTCCTGGCCCGCAACCGCTATGAGGACGGCGGGGTGTCACGTCCTTACAGGTTCGAGATTCTGCACCGTCGGGGTGTCGACGCCGTTGCCATCATCCCGTACTTCTTCACGAACCGAAATCCGCGGCTGATGATCGTCCATAAGATCGCCTTCCGTCCGGGGCTGCTCCGGCGCGCGGCTCTCCGCCCGCCCATGCGCGATCGGCGTCGTTACACCTGGATTGTCGAGGCAGTTGCGGGGAGCATCGAGCCGGGAGATCGCGGCCGGAGCGGCATTGATCGCCGGGCGCGGGCCGAACTTTTCGAGGAGACGGGGCTGCGCCCACGCGGCGGGAGGATGATCTCCCTCGGTGCTGGGTTCTTTCCGTCCCATGGCCAGTCAACCGAGAAGATTCATCTCAGAGCCTGCGAGGTCGATCCGGACGGCGCCGTCGAGCCGCCATCCGATGGATCAGTGAACGAGGGGGATGCAGGGACCGGGGTTCTTGAGGCGAATCGTCTCCTGGCGATGTGTCGCACGGGCTCGATCGAGGACCCGAAGCTGGAGATCGGCGTCACCAGGCTCTGCCTGCGGCTGCGGTACGGGATGCGGGGGAATCGGAGGAGTTGTTGACCGGTTCGGACGCTGTCCGGCTCCGAACGTTCTCCCCGCGATCTGTCCCGCCGCGATGACGCGCCGCCCGTATCAAATGATGCAGAGAGCCTGATTTCAGGGGCCCGGCGTCTTCCCCCGGGGCGGCATGCGGATTGCTAAGATGAGAACCGGGAACCGTAGCGCCGGTCCTTCCGTATTAAGGATTCTGTGCACGCCGTTCCGAAGGATTGAGAGAGAGATGAAGATCATTCCAGCAGCCGGTGGCAAGAACCCTTCACAATCTTCCCACCATTCCCACCCCACCTTAGATCGGCGAGAACAGAGAGTTTGGCGAATCACCGGCTGCTGGATGATCCCCTTTTATCACAATGTGGCCCATGTCGGTGCGGCAAATTTGCAGCGGCAGGGGGATTTGCGGGATCCGCGATTTGAGATCCCTTGACCTGCCCCCTCTGAACCCGGATCCACGTCGCTGCGCGATGCTCCCCTCGGCTCGTACGGTTCGGCGGGTGGCAGGCCACGGCGTTCTCATCCACGTGACTCCGATCCCCGTTGATGGCTGCACCAGCGTGTGCTGGCCGAAATTGAAGGTCTCCCCGTAGGGGGAATTCTTGACAAGAATTCGCGCCCTCTGCTAGCATCGTCCTCTAT
>JAPUIN010000178.1 GCA_027297005.1 Acidobacteriota bacterium | reverse complement strand
TCCGCACCCGGCGGCTGGAGGCGGCGAGGCAACTCGGCTACCTGCCCGAGAACGGACCGCTGTACCTGAACATGACGCCGCTCGAGCTCCTCGAGTTCTTCGGTGAGGCGCGGGGGATCCAAGGGGATGCTCTCGATCGCCGGATCGACACCGTGATCGAGCAGTGCGCCCTGGACGATGTGCTCGACCGTCCGATCAGCAAGCTGTCGAAAGGATTCCGTCAGCGCGTCGGGCTGGCCCAGGCCCTTCTCCACGATCCGAGCGTTCTGATCATGGACGAGCCGACCGCCGGACTCGATCCGAACCAGATCCGCGATTTCAGAATCAACCTCCAGAAGCTGGGCAAGACGAAGACCGTGATGATCTCGACCCACATCCTGCAGGAGGTGGAGGCGGTCGCCGATCGCGTGCTCTTCATTCACGAGGGACGACTGATCTTCGACGGCACCCCGAACGATCTGCGCAGGGACGGTTCGCTCGAGGAGACGTTCTACCGCATGACCGATCGGGGGCGGCCGGCTTCGGCCCGTCCCCCCGCGGAACCGGCCACCGGGGAGCCGGCCCGTTCGTCGTCCGACCGGGGACGACCCGAGTCCCCGCCACCCCCGACGCCGCCCGCCGACGGTCAATGAGACCCGGAGAGAGCCAGATATGAAGAAGATACCGATCAACTTTCGCCTCATCTGGTCGATCGTGAAGAGGGATTCGAGGATCTACTTCACGAACCCGACCGGTTACGTGTTCATCACGCTGTTCATCTTCCTCAGCGCGGCGGCCGCGTTCTGGCAACGCCGGTTTTTCTCGAACAATCTGGCCAACCTCGATCAGCTCAACGCGCTCTTCCCGTACCTGCTCCTGTTCTTCATTCCCGCCCTGACCATGTCGGTCTGGTCGGAGGAGCGCAAGCAGGGGACGGACGAGCTTCTGCTCACCCTCCCCGCCACCGACGGCGAGATCGTGTTGGGCAAGTATCTTTCGACCCTTGGCATCTACACCGTGTCCCTCGTGCTGTCGCTCAGTCACATCGTCGTGCTGCTATGGCTAGGCAGCCCCGACCTCGGTCTGATGCTGGGAAACTACCTCGGTTACTGGTTGTTGGGCGGCGCGTTGATCGCGGTCGGGATGCTGGCATCGCTCCTGACGTCAAACGCGACGATCGCGTTCATCCTCGGCGCGGTGCTGTCAGGCCTGTTCGTCTTCATCGACTCGGCGGCCAGCATCTTCAGCCCGACGTTCGGCCACATGCTGGCGCCGCTCGGTGTCGACCTGCACTTCTCCGATCTGGCACGGGGGGTCGTCAGCGCCTCGGCGCTGCTCTACTTCCTCGCTATCGCGGGGTTTCTTCTTTATCTCAACGTGCTGCTGATCGGGCGCCGGCACTGGCCGCCTAAGGCAGACGGCTACCCGATGTGGGTGCATCATACGGTACGCTCGGTCGCCCTGGCCGTAGCGCTGATCAGCATTGGCGCCACCGCCGGGTGGGCGAGGATCCGACTGGACGTGACCGCGGAGCGTCTCCATTCGCTGAGCTCCGAGACCCGCGCTCTCCTGTCCGAGCTGTCGGCCGACCGGCCGGTCTTCATCCAGGCGTACATCAGCCTGGAGGTGCCGGAGCAATACGTGCAGACACGAACCAACATCCTGGGGATCCTCAGGGAGATCGATGCCATCGGCGGGGCGCGCATTCAGCTGCTCGTGGAGGAGACCGAGCCGTACACAGCGCTCGCCCGTGAAGCGCGCGAAAAGTTCGGGATCACGCACCGGCAGCTGCCGAACATCGGCAGCGCCCGGACCGGGTTCATGGACGTCTTCATGGGGATCGCCTTCACCTGCGGCGCCGAGGAGCAGGTCATCCCCTTCTTCGACCGCGGCCTGCCGGCCGAGTACGAGATCACCCGCAGCATCCGGGTCGTGGCCAAGACGGAGCGCAAGCGGGTCGGCGTCGTCACCTCGGAGGCAAAGCTGTTCGGCGGGATGGATTTTCAGACATTTCAGAGCCGTCCGCAATGGCCGGTCGTCGCCGAACTCAAGAAACAGTACGAGGTCGTGCAGATCTCCCCCGCGGTTCCGATCACGCAGGATCCGGACGGCCTGGTCGTCGCGCTGCCGTCGTCCCTCTCTCAGGAGGAGATGGACAACGTTGCCGATTTCATCGAGAGCGGGAACCCGGCCCTGCTCCTGATCGACCCGCTGCCGTTGATCGACATCGGCCTCGCGCCGGTCGAGCGTCCCGGCGCAAATCGCAACCCGTTCATGCAGCAGGGCCCCCCCCCGAAACAGAAAGGAAACGTTCGCGCGATGATGGCGCGGTTCGGGGTGAACTGGGATCCCGGGCGGGTCATCTGGGACGCCTACAACCCGCACCCCGACCTGGCGCATCTGCCGGAAGAGGTCGTCTTCCTCGGATCGGGAAACGAGAACCCCGACACCTTCAACCCCGATCATCGTGCCAGCCAGGCTCTCCAGGAGATGGTCCTGCTTTACCCGGGGACGATCGAGCCGACCGGGCAACCCGGCTTCGACTTCGAGCCGATCATGAAGACGGGGCGACTGTCGGGCGGCTTCATGTACCATCAACTGGTGCGCCGCAGCCTGTTCGGCGCGCAACTCACACGGAACCTGCCGCACCGGGCCGATCCGGTCGACTACATCGTGGCGGCGCACGTGCGCGGGACGTCGGGGGACGGCCCGGCCGTTGATGCCGCCGGAGACGAGGCGGCCGACGGGGTGGAGGCCGCGGTTTCCACGAACGTGATCGTCATCGCCGATCTCGATTTCATCTCCGATCAATTCTTCGAGATCCGGCGCATCGGCCCACCGAACCTCAACTTCGACAACGTGACCTTCTTCCTGAACAGCATCGATATGCTGCTCGGGGACGAGTCGTTCGTCGATTTGCGCAGCCGGCGGGTGAAGCACCGCACGCTGCAGCGGGTGGAGGCGCAGACGCGGCAGTTCATCGAGCAGCGCACGAGAGAGGAGAAGGAGGCCGAGACCGAGGCGGAGCGGGCGCTGGCGGAGGCTCAGCAGCGTCTCGACGAGAAGGTCAACGAGGTGCGCCAGCGCCCCGATCTCGACGAGCAGACCAAGCAGATCATGGCGCGCAATATCCAGGAGGTGGAGAGCCGCCGCTTCGAGGCGATGAAGGCGAACATCGAGTCTGAGAAAGAGGCCAAGGTTCAGGGGAGCAAGGAGATGATGGAGGC
Organism: Acidobacteriota bacterium; assembly: GCA_027297005.1. The sequence continues at coordinate 5,816 of JAPUIN010000178.1, read as the reverse complement.
GCAGATCCGGTCGATCCAGAGCGGGATCCGGACGTTCGCCGTCCTGGCCCCCCCGATCCCCGTGTTTCTCCTGGGGGTGCTGATCTTCATCCGCCGTCAGCGGCGGGAGCGCGCAGGGGCCGCCGCGGTGCGGCGTCTGCGCAACTGATGCGCGTGGGGGATCGAGGAGATCGAACGATGCAATTCGATAGGCAAGAGATCGTGTCCGGCATGAGCGAGATCAGAAAAACCGTCATCTTTGCCACCGTCGCCGTCGTCCTGGCGCTGGGCGCCTGGGCCGCGTCGCCGAGGCCGGTGACTCCCGACGCGTTTCTCGATCGCGACGAGCTGTTCTTCCCCGACTTCGAGGATCCCAATACCGCGGCCAGTCTCGAGGTGATCGAGTTCGACGGGGAGACCGCCGAGGCGATCCCGTTCAAGGTGATCAACCGGGAGGGACGCTGGACGATCCCGTCCCACCACGACTACCCCGCCGACGGTGAGGACCGCCTCGCCGAGACCGCTGCCGGCGTCATCGGCATCCGCAAGGATGACTTCCGCACCTCGAACGTCTCCGATCACGAGGCCTGCGGGGTGATCGATCCGCTGGACGAGGGGGCCACAAGCCTGAGAGGGCGCGGCCGGCGCATCACCTTTCGCGGCGCCAATGAGGAAATCCTGGCCGATTTCATTGTCGGCGAGGAGGTGGAGGAGCGTGCCGGGTACCACTTTGTCCGTATCCCCGACCAGAAACGCGTCTACGTCACGAAGATGGACATCGACATCAGCACGGCGTTCGCGGACTGGATCGAGCCGGACCTCCTGAAGATCGAACGGAGCGCGATCGACCGCGTCATCCTGCGCGACTACTCGATCGACGAGCGATCGGGGCGGGTATCGCAGCGTGACGTCCTGATCCTGGATCGGGAGGAGGATTCCTGGAAGGCGAACCGGATGACCGCCACCCAGGAGGTCGATACGACGAAGATGAACGATCTTCTCAAGGCGATCGATGAATTGTCAATCGTCGGCGTCCGCCCCAAGCCGAAGGGAATTTCCCGCGATCTGAAGCGGTCTGCGGACAGCCTCAGCCTCTCCCAGGCGAGCCTCCTCTTGCTGCAGTCGAAGGGGTATTACTTTTCGCGCGACGGCAGCCTGCTGTCGAACGAAGGTGAGCTGCAGGCGCGCACCAACGCCGGCGTCACCTACACGCTTCGCTTCGGGGAGGTGGTCTACGGTCAGGGGGATGCGGTCACCGCCGGCACCGATGCCAGCGACGAGGCGGCGGCCGGCCCCGGTGAAAACCGTTACCTCTTCATCACGACCAGCTTCGATCCCATCCTGATCCCGGAGCCGAAGATACCGCTCAACATGGAATTCCAGGACAAGGCCGAGGAGGAGTGGACCGACGCCGACCGCGGGAACAAGTCGCTCCACGACGCGCACGAGGAATGGAACCGGAAGGTGGAGGCCGCGCGCGCGGCCTCCGCGGAGATGAACGCCCGCTTCGCCGACTGGTATTACGTCATATCGGCCGACAGCTTCGACACGATGCGCGTCAAGCGCGGCGATCTCGTCACCGCGAAGTCGTCCTGAACGGGCGCGCCGCGCCCGGCGACCGACAACCAGACCCGGTGGTCGCCAGAACCTGAGATTGGCTAGGAACCCGGAAACGGATCGGGATCCGGTTCGGGGTCCGGCTCGGGGTCGGGCGGCGGATTGGGGTCGAAACACTCACTGCCGTCACAAGGACAGAGAAGATCGATCCCCTCACACTCCCGGGCCAGACACTCGGCGTCGCAGGCGATCTCGGGGCAACCCGCCGGGCATTTCTTATTGAGGGTGCCGCTGCAATTCGGTTCGGCAAATTTCCCCATACAGGAGATTGAAACATTCTGCGGCGGCAGATCCTGGGTGATGATCGTCGTGTCGTCACCATTGCAGCCGGCAAAGAACAGGGCAAGGAGGACGGCGGACAGGATTCGCAGGTACACGGATTCTCGCTCCTCGATTGATGGCGTTGCACGTTTAGCGCACGGTTTGGAAATGACTCGGTAGGAACCCATCTTCATCGGCGTGGAATGATAGCAGGGGCCGCAGCAAATCGCGCGAAAAATGTTCGTTTAGGACATAGCGGCGTGGGGTTCCCACCCCAGGGGCCTGTCCGGGTATTGCGTCGGGCCGATGAATCACCCCGGCCCGCTTCATAAAACACTCCAACCATGATGTTTATCAGGCTCGGCAGGCTCCCTGGGGCACGGAGATTGAGCCAATGCTCAGTTCGCGCGCCCCAAATGGACCGCAGCGAGACCGGCCCACTGGGTGGAAATCATTGACAAAACACGACTTCCGCGCTTCACCCCGACTTGCCCCAAATCCTCCCGGGACCTAGATTTTCCCCTTGGTACAGACGGTTCAATCTGCCTCCAGAGAGGGCAACGCTGAGTCTCATCTTCTTCAATGTTGATAGTTCTTCAAGGTTGATAGGTCGTAGCCGATGAGTGAGTCAGACTCCGACGATCAGAAACCCCTGATCCTCGTCACCGACGACGATTCGATGATGCGCACTCTCCTGCGTGAGGCGCTGGAGGCGAGCGATTTCCGTGTCGAGGAGGCGACGAACGGAATCGAGGCGCTGAAGGCCTTCAAGTCGCACAACCCGGACATCGTCATCCTCGACGTTCTGATGCCGCACATGGACGGCTTCGAGGCCTGCGCCGAGCTACGGAAACAGCCGGAGGGTGAGAACCTGCCGATCATCATGATCACCGGCATGGACGACCTCGATTCGATCAACCGCTCCTACGAGGTCGGCGCCACCGACTTCGCCTCCAAGCCCCTCAATCTCATCGTGCTCTGCCACCGGATCCGATACATGCTCCGCGCCAAGGAGGCATTCGGCGATCTGCAGAGGAGCCAGTCGCGTCTCGCCAGCGCGCAGAAAATCGCGCGCCTCGGAAACTGGGAGAAGGACACCCGGACCGGAGAGCTGCGCTGGTCCGAGGAGATGTACCGACTGTTCGGGGTCTCCCCCTCGACCTTCAAACCGACGACCGCGGCCGTCAGGGGAAAAATCCACCCCGAGGACTGGGATGCGATCGATCGCGCCAATGACGAGGCTCAGAACCGGGTGCGTCCCTACAACCTCGACGTGCGGATTCTGCTTCCGGACGGTCGGGTGCGCTTCGTTCACGAACAGGCCCAGGTCCACTTCGACGAGGACAGCCGTCCGATCCGGATGGAAGGGACGATGCAGGACATCACGGAGCGCAAGCGGGCCGAGGATCAAATCCGGTTCCTCGCTTACTACGACGGCCTGACCAACCTCCCGAACCGCTCCCTCTTCATGGAGCGCATGAACCGCGTTCTGGAGACCGCTCGGCGGCAGCAGGGGAACTTCGGGACGCTGTTCCTGGATCTGGACCGATTCAAGAGGATCAATGACACGCTCGGGCACCGCGTTGGTGATCGCCTGCTGATCGAGGTGGCCCAGCGGCTGCAGAAGTGCCTGCGCAGCAGCGACACGGTCGCCCGCGGTGATCCCCTGCATGCCGGACAGACCGTCGCGCGCCTCGGCGGCGACGAGTTCACCCTCCTGATCACCGACATCGCGCGTGGCGAGGATGGGGCCCGTGTGGCCCGCCGCGTTCTCGAGGCCGTGGGACAGCCGTTCCGCATCGACCAGCACGAGTTTCATATCAGCGCGAGCATCGGGATCAGCCTCTACCCTCACGACGGCGCCGACATGGAGACGCTGCTCAAGAACGCCGACGCGGCGATGTATCATGCCAAGGAGGCGGGTGGCGGCCGCTACCAGTTCTACAACAAGTCGATGAACGCCACCGCCCTGCAGAGGCTGTCGCTGGAGACCAACCTGCGCAAAGCGCTCGAGCACGGCGAGCTTCTTCTCTACTACCAGCCACAGGTGGAGGCCACGACCCGGAAGGTCCTCGGCGCCGAGGCCCTGATCCACTGGAAGCACCCCGACTTCGGTCTCGTCTCGAACGAATTCTTCATGCCGCTTGCTGAGGAGACCGGCCTGGTGCACGCCATCGGTGAGTGGGCCTTCAAAACGGCGTGCGAGCACAGCGTCGCCTGGTCGAAGTCGGGCCGTGAGCCGGTCCGCATTGCGTTCAACCTCTCCGGCCGGGAATTCTGGCAGCCGCAGCTCCCGCAGACGATCGATCGGATCCTGAAGGAGACGGGGATTCAGCCCTCCCGCGTCGAGCTGGAGATCCCCGAGGACGTTCTGATGCGGAACCCCGGGGAGGCGGTCCACACGCTCAATCAACTGCGGGCGATGGGACTGCGCATCTGCATCGACGATTTCGGCTCCGGCCACTCCTCACTTGGCTACCTGACGCGCTTCGCGATCGACGCGCTGAAGATCAATCAGTCGTTCATCCGCGACTTCGCGTCCGACACCCGTTCCGTCGTCATCCTCGAAGCGGTCATCACCATGGCGCGCGGGCTCAATGTCGAGGTGATTGCTTACGGGGCCGACGATCAGGCCCAGGTCGATTACCTGACTCAACGCGGCTGCACGATCATTCAGGGCACGTTCTTTGGCAGGCCGGTGCCGGCGGACGAGTTCGCCCGCGCCCAGGACGAACACCCGGGCGGAAAGCTCAAACCGACCGGAACCGAGTAAACTCCCTCCATCAAGATCACTCTCGTCCCGACTGCCGTGCGACCCGTGTCCAGCCCTCGTTGACAGCCCCGGGGTTTGAGAGTAGATCGGGGAACGCGCGGGAGGGGATCCGCGTTCATCCCCAGGGTTCACCAGCAACCCGCCCATCACAGGATCGGCGGGAACGGATCGCCCCGGGCCGGACTCTAGAACCCAGGTGCGATCGGGGCATCCTTCATGAATCAGACATCCTCCAGTGACCGCCCCGACCTCTCCGTCGTCATCATCACGCTGAACGAAGAGAAACGGCTGCCCCTCTGCCTGCAGAGCCTTCCGCGCGGCGCTGAGATCGTCGTCCTGGATTCAGGGAGCACCGACCGGACACGCGAGGTCGCGACCCGATTCGGCGCCCGGGTGGAAACACGTCCGTTCACCGACTACGCCGATCAGAAGAACGCGGCGAGCGCGCTGGCGAGCCGCAACTGGATCCTCTCCATCGATGCCGACGAGGTGCTCGACGAGACGCTCAGCAACTCGATCCTCGATGTGTCGAGACCAGAGGCAGGGAGGCGGGAGAACGGCTTCAGGCTGCGGCGGCGCCTGGTCTTCATGGGGCGCACGATGAGATTCGGGAAGACGAGTGACAGACCATTGCGTCTGTTCAGGAAAGGGCGGGGACGATTCACGTCGCCCATTCACGAGAGGCTCGTACTCGAATCAGGACCCACCGGTCTCCTGGCCGGGCAGATGGCGCATCACAGCTACGCAAGCGTCACCGATTATTTTCACCGGTTCAATCGCTACACGAGTCGTGTCGCCGACCACCATATCGACCGGCACGGCATGGCGCGGCCCGGTCCTCTGCACGTTGTCAGGCCGTGGGGCGAGTTCCTCAAGCGCTACGTATTGCTGCTGGGGTTTCTCGACGGATATCCAGGATATTGCTACGCGCTCTTCAGCAGTTTTTACGCCTACGTCAAATACGTCAAGATCCGGGAGCGCTGCATGGAGCGGCCTGTGCAATCTGCGAACGACCACGGCTCAACCCGCGACCCACAGCCTGAGATCCACGGTCGGTGAGGCCAGGCCACGGCGGATGAAGAGCCCGTCGGCACCCCCTCATCGCCGGGACATATAGAAGCAGGCCTGATCCCCCTCCCCTTTGAGGTTCAGTTCGAGAGCCTTCCGTGAAAACCCGGCAATCTCA
>JAPUIN010000177.1 GCA_027297005.1 Acidobacteriota bacterium | reverse complement strand
CCGGCATGAGCGTCTGATCCGAGGCAGCCATATGGCTGCCTTTTTCATTCCGGGGGATGACGGAACATTGCGCGCGATCTCAACCCCGCTGGGGCGCGGCCTGCTTGCTGTCGCGATTCTGCTCGCGGTGGTCCCCTCGGTGACCGCCAGGAAGAAACCGCCCCCTCCCTACCGGATTGTTCCCGGCCCCTACGTGAAGAAGGCCCCCCCGCCGGCCGAGCGGCCGCTGCCGAGCCGCTTCGTCCTCCTCGGGCTCACGGTCGTGTTGGAGTATCTCGAGCCCCCCGATCGGTTCAAATTCATAGCGGGCATCGATCCCAAGCTCGGCGACCCGTTCGGCGTATCGCCGGGTCGGCCGCAGCGCTTCCTCGCGTTCCGGGTGACGTTCCAGAACGCCTCCGCTGGAGATGTGGTCTTCCAGGCGGGGAACGTCATCCTGGCGACCGATCGCAAGGAACATCGCTTCCCGGTCGATCTGACCGACATGTACCGGATCGCCTCGACCCGGAAGGTCAAAAACCCCGAGGATGCGATGAACCGAATCGCCCCGATCATCTTCGATTCCAGCACGGTGATCCGGCAGGGAGATGAGGTCACGCGCCTGCTCGTATTCCGCCAGTTGCCGGAGAAATGGAAGGAGTTCGGGTTACATTTCTCCTTCATTCAGATCAACAGCGAGACGCACACCCTGTCGTTCTCGTTCCACAAGCACATCCTGAAGGATTGAGAAGGTCATGGCGGCGAAGATCCTGAACGGCACGGAGGTGGCGCGGACGATTCGCTCCGAGGTCTCACAGGGGGTGGCGGAGTTCCAGACCCGGCACGGCCGCGGCCCCAGGCTGGCCGTCATCCTCGCTGGAGATGATCCGGCATCGCGGGTGTACGTCAGGAATAAGATTGCCGCCTGCTCCGAGGTCGGGATTCGCTCGGAGGAAACCACCCTCCCCTCCACGATCCCCCAGGCCGATCTCTTAAAGACCATCCGGCGGCATAACAACGACCCCGATCTCGATGGGATCCTTCTGCAGCTTCCGCTGCCTGAAGGGCTCGACCGCACCGAAGCCCTGCTCGCGATCGATCCCGGCAGGGACGTCGACGGGCTGCACCCGATGAACTCCGGCCGCCTGATGATGGGGCTCGATGCGCCTGTCCCCTGCACCCCGGCCGGGGTCGTCGAACTGCTCGACCGCAGCCGACTGACCATTGCGGGAAGCAGGGCGGTGATCGTCGGACGCAGCGAGATTGTGGGTCGACCGCTTGCGCTGCTCCTGACGCGGCGCGACGCCACGGTGACTGTCTGCCATTCGAAGACGGTTGACCTCCCTTCGATCACCCGACAGGCGGACATCCTCGTGGCGGCAATGGGACACCCCGCGTTCATCGGCGCCGCTCACATTCGGCCCGGTGCGATCGTGATCGACATCGGGATCAACCGTCTGGACGACGCGGAGCGGGCGGCCGACATTTTCGGCGCTGACTCCCCGCGCCTCGGACAGATGCGTGAGCGGGGATACACCCTCGTCGGCGACGTCCATCCAGTTGAGGCCGCAGAGGTGGCCGGCTACCTGACTCCGGTCCCCGGCGGCATCGGCCCGCTGACGATCGCCTGCCTGCTGCGCAACACGCTTCGGGTCGCCCGCGCGCGCCGGGAAACCCCGGCGCTCAGCCTAGCTCGATGAGCAACCCCTCCTCAGGCGAGGATCGCCATCCCCATCCCGAGCGGACGTCGACGCGGGTGCGGCCGTTCGTCCTGCGGGTCGGCCTGACCGGCGGCATCGCGACCGGCAAATCGACCATCGCCCGGATCTTCCAGACGCTCGGCGCCACCGTCCTCGACGCCGACGAGATCGCCCACCGCATGATTAAGAAGGAAGCACCGGCCTACGGGGCGGTCGTGGATGCGTTCGGCACCGGAATCCTGCGCGAGGACGGAAGCATCGATCGCGGCAGGCTCGGCCGAGTGGTCTTCTCCGACCCGGCACTCCGAACCCGTCTGGAGTCGATCCTCCACCCCCTGATTCGCAGCGAAGAGAAATCGCTCGTGGCGACCCTCACCGCCATCGGTCAGGGCCGGATCGCCGTCACCAACGCCGCCCTCCTGATCGAGACCGGCGTCCACCGGGACTACCAGCGGATCGTCGTCACCCACTGCGAGCCGGAGGTGCAGATCGACCGCGTCATGAAGCGCGACGATCTGACCCGCGACGAGGCGCGCGTCCGCATCGATGCCCAGATGCCGACCGAAGAGAAGACCCGCCTCGCCCACTACACCATCAACACCAGCTTCGGCTTCGAGGCGACCGAGACACGCTCCCGCGAGGTCTTCCGCCACCTGCAGCTGGATCTCCAGGCCTTCTCGCAGCTGACCTGATCACCGCGTAGGGACCGCCCTCGCGAGTCACCTCCCCCCGCGGGGGCGTCCGGAAGTGTGCGGGGTACCCGCGCAGCGAGTCGCGCACGCAGGCGAGGCGAGCGCGGCGTGAGGCGCGCGGAGCCGTGCCCGCGGGGTGAGGTGACTCACAGGGACGGGATGTGCGCAGTGATCAGCAATCGATCAGGATGTTGTCGATGAGGCGGGATTTACCCAGGTAGGCGGCGACACCCAGCAAAGTGCGGCGCTCAATCGTGGTCACCGGCTCGAGGGTTTCGTCGTCGACCGCTTCGACGTAATCGACCCGGACGAGCGGCTCGGTTTCGAGCGTCGCGCGGATCTGCTCGACGAGGCGACGGGCGTCCTTCTCGCCTGCGCGGCTCTTTGCCTGCGCCTCCACGAGCGCCCGGTAGAGGACCGGGGCGGCGCGGCGTTCTCCGGGCGTCAGGTAAGCATTTCGCGAGGAGAGGGCCAGCCCATCCTTTTCACGCACCGTGCGGCAGCCGACGACCGCCACCTCCTGATGAAGGTCACGCGCCATTCTTCGGATGATACGCAGCTGCTGCGCGTCCTTCTCGCCGAAGTAGGCGACCCGCGGGCGCACGATCCCGAACAGCTTGGCCACCACGGTGGCGACCGCGCGGAAGTGCCCCGGTCGGCGCGGGCCGCACATGACCTCTCCGAGCCGTTCGACTTCGATCCAGGTGGCGTGCCCCGGGACGTAAATCTCCGCCGGCCCCGGGCAGAACAGAATCCCCACCCCGGCCCCCGCGGCGAGTCCGGCGTCGCGAGAGAGATCGCGGGGATAGCGATCGTAATCCTCCGACGGACCGAACTGGTGCAGATTGACGAAGATGGAGAGGACGACCGTGTCGCACTCGGTGCGCGCTCGGGAGACCAGTGAGAGATGGCCTTCGTGCAGGGCGCCCATCGTCGGCACGAGACCCACTCTGCGACCGCGTTTTCTCTCCTCCCGCGACAGCTCCTTCATTCGGGCCGCCGACCGGATCGTCTCCACGGGATGTTCAGCTTTTGCCGGCGCCCGTCCTCGGCTCCACCGGCCGAGGCGTCCCGTAGGTCTCCCCTTCGGACGGGAAGGTACCGTTATGGACATCGTCCACGTAGCGCGCGGCCGCCGATGAAATGATCCCTGAGACGTCGGCGTACCGGCGCGCGAAGCGCGGCAGCGGACCCTGGTTGAGCCCGATCAGGTCGTGCAGCACCAGCACCTGGCCGTCGCAGAATCGGCCGGCGCCGATGCCGACCGTCGGGATGACGACCGCCTCCGTGATGGCTCGGCCGACCGGCTCGGGAACCCCTTCGAGGATCAGCAGAAAGATCCCCGCCTCCTGCAGAGCCCGGGCGTCCTCGATCAGCCGCGTTGCCTCGTCGGCACGTCGCCCCTGGACGCGGTAGCCACCCATGATGTGAACCGACTGGGGCGTCAGTCCGATGTGCCCCATCACCGGGATCTCGGCGTCGACGAGGGAGCGCATGAGCGCGGCCCGTTTCCTCCCCCCCTCGAGCTTGACGGCGGCCGCGCCGGCTTCCTTCAGGAAGCGGCCCGCGTTCCGGATCGCGTCCCGCCGCGAGGTCTGGTACGAGAGATAAGGCATATCGGCCACGACGAGAGCATGCCGAGCGCCGCGGACGACGGCCCGCGTGTGGTGCAGCATCTCCTCCATCGTGACCGGAAGCGTGCTGGTGTATCCGAGGACGTTGTTGGCGACGCTGTCCCCCACCAGGAGGACATCGAGCCCCGCCTGGTCCAGCAGGCGGGCGGTCGGATGGTCGTACGCCGTCAGCATCGTGATCCGACGGCCGGCCCGTTTCGCTTCGCGCAGGCTGGGGACGGTGATCGGCCGAACTTCTTCGGGTGTCGGTGCGCGGTGATCGGGTGGGTGACTCATGAAACCCTCCTTCTCCCCTCCGGCAGTCAGAACCGGTAGAGGGAGGGGTTGACGTGAGTTGTCGGGGCGACGTCTACCTATTCGCCCGTCCCGGTCACTTTCGCGATCCGAGCGGGATGTAGTACTGCACGCCCTTCTGCATGGAACGGATCTGACGCAGGATCTCTTCCAGGTCCTCCTGGCTCTTCACGAAATCGATGTTCGACGTATCGATGACCAGCAGCGGTGTTCGATTATAGTGGAAGAAGAAGTAATTGTAGGCCCGATTCAGCTCGGAGACGTAAGTGTCGGAGATCTCCCTCTCGTACTCCCGTTCCCTGTTGCGAATCCGCTCCATCAGGATCTCGTCCCGGGCCTGGAGGTAAACCACCAGATCGGGATGAGGGACCTGCTCTTCCAGCAGGCCGTACAGCTTCTCGTAAAGCATGAGTTCCGAGTCATTCAGGTTCAAGTAGGCGAATATCTTGTCCTTGGCAAAGATGTAGTCGCAAACAATCGACTGCTTGAATAGATTTCCCTGGGTGAGTTCCTGCTGCTTGCGGAACCGGTTGAGCAGGAAGAACAGCTGGCACTGGAAGGCGACCCCGGGTCGATCCTGGTAAAAATCGTGCAGGAAGGGGTTCTCGACGCTCTCGAACACCTTGCGGGCCTCGAGACGATCGGCGAGGAAATCCACCAGGCTCGTCTTCCCGACACCGATGGGTCCCTCTACGGCGATGAACTTGAATTTCATTCGGTCGAATCCGCTGGAGAGGCTCGAATTATAGCCGTCCCGCGCGGGGCGCGCAATCGACAGCCCGAGGTCTGCTCATGGGATCGGCCCGCCGACCCGCTCGACGCGGGCCCGATCCGGGCAGTCCTCCAATAGCTCGGCGGCGGTCCGACCGAGCACCGGATGCCCCGCATCGGGGGCGATCTCGACGAGGGGGACGAGGACGAAGCGGCGCAGGTGCATGCGCGGGTGGGGGACCTCGAGACGGCTTTCCCGGGTGACCTGATCGCCCGACAGGAGCAGGTCGAGGTCGATCACACGGGGTCCGCGGGCCCGATCGCGAATGCGGCCCATCCCACGCTCGACCCCGAGGCAGATCTCGAGGAGATCCTCGACCGGGAGATCGGTCTCGCAGCCGACGACCATATTGAGGAAGTCGGCCTGATCCTTGACGTCGACCGGCGCGGTCTCGTAGACCGAGGATCGCCGGCTTACCCGCAACCCGGCCGCGGGGAGGGCCGCGATAGCTCGCTCGAGGTTCGCCGCCCGATCCCCGAGGTTCGAGCCGATCCCGATGAAAACGAGCCGTTCAGCGCCATGCCTAGACATACAAACCCTCTGATGACAATACTTTACGCTGGAAATTCCATTCCGTCCGGGGGGGGATCCAAGTCGACCGTGGCGCGATCCCGTTCATTTTGCGCCCTACCCCCGAATCGATTGGCTATCCGTTCCGTTGACACGCTAAAATACCATTTGCTAGCATGGGTTGTCTCGATTCATCATCCTTAACTTTGGGGGACGACCTCGGGTTCGTGATGCAGCCCAGTCTGCATCCATCTCCCGGCCTGTTGCCGGTTTCGATGAGCGGAGAGCGATGACGAAATCACGAAAGACAAGCCGATCCCGGGCCAGTTCGCGCACCAGCGACAACGTGTGGGATATCCAGGACAAGGCTCTCAAGGAGTTCGAGCGGGGTGTGAACCTGCTCCACAAGCGAAACTACTCCGATGCCCTGGTTCGATTCCAGCTCATCATGGATCAGTATCCCGATGAGAAGGAGCTGACCGACCGGACCCGGTGTTATATCCGGATCTGCCGGTCGATGCTCGATAGCAAGGGGTCCCAGCCGAAGAAGCCGGAGGAGTTCTTCTATCACGGCGTGATGAAGGCCAACGAGGCCGATTTCGATGCGGCGGTCGGATTTCTCGATCGCGCGCTGCAGGCCAGCCCGAAGGATGAGAAGATTTATTACGTGCTGGCCTCGACGCTGGCCTTGAAGGGGGATTCGGGAGAGGCGGTCAAGCATCTTCAAAAGGCAATCGACCTCAATGCCACGAACCGGATTTTCGCACGGAATGACCCCGACTTTGAACAGCTCCGCGACAATGAGACGTTCCAGAATCTGATTTATCCCGAAGAGATGTAGCAACGGGAAGATCGTGCGGTTGCCGTGAGCGCGAAGCGTAAGCGAGTGAGGCCCGGGAAGAAGGGCCGGGCCGCCCCGAAGGGTGCCGGCAGGACCCGGGCGTCCAGACACGGCCGCGCCCGATCGGCTCGAACAGGTTCCAGGAGAGTTCGACGCACGCGTTCCCACACCGCCGTCGCAGATCGTCCCTCCCGCCCGCAAGCTCCCGGCACGAGACCGGCCGGGTCGTCGTCACGGGTGCCGATCGACCGGACAGTGCTCACCCCACCGTGGTCGAACGCCACCCCGAAATCGACCCCCATGCGCCCGCAGGACCAGTCCAGAACCGGTAACGGACCCCTGGCGGGGGGATCGCACGGAGGCTCCCCAGTTCCATTTCCGCTCCGCCCGATGGGTGGGGTGACCCCGCTCGATCACGACCGGTCGGCGCTCGCAGGGCTCAAGCAGCGCGATGTCCAGGCGCTTATCCTGGCCGCGGGGATGGGAAAGCGCATGCTCTCCCGAACTTCGAAACTCGCCCACCCCGTCGCCGGTCGACCGATGGTGCGGCACGTCGTCGAGGCGGCCCGATTGGCCGGCGCCCTGCGCACCGTCGTCGTGATCGGGAACCAGGCCGACGAGGTGCGACAGGCCGTCGGGAACCACGACAAATCGATCGCCTTCGCCTACCAGAAGGATCAGCACGGAACCGGCCATGCCGTGCTGGCGGCCGAGCGGCAGCTGCACGGTCACCAGGGAATCGTCCTGATCCTCAACGGCGATCTGCCCGCCCTGCGCCCGGAGACGATCCGGGCGTTCGTCGACTTCCATCGTCGTTCCGGCGCGCCGCTCAGTCTGCTGACGACGGTCGTCGCCAACCCCACCGGCTACGGGAGGATCATCCGGAACTACGCCGGTGACGTTGCACGCATCGTCGAGGAGGCGGATGCGACGCTCGACGAGCGGGCCACCCAGGAGATCAACTGCGGGATTTACTGCGCCGACATGCAGGAGATGTATCGCCCGCTTCGACGGGCTACGCGCGACAATTCGCAGCGTGAAATCTACCTGACCGATCTGGTGGAGATCCTCCGGAGGGACGGCCGCAAGGTCGCTGCCTATCGTCACCCCGATGCGTCCGAGGTTCTCGGCGTGAACAACCGTCGTGAGCTGGCCGCGGCGGCGCGGGCCCTCTATCGGCGGAAAGCCGATGCGCTGTTGATCGCCGGGGTCTCGCTCATCGATCCCGACACCACCTACATCGACGCCGACGTGAATGTGGGCCAGGATACCGTGATCGAGCCGGGCGTCATGCTGATCGGTTCCACCGAGATTGGAGAAGGGGTCCACATCGGTGCCGGCAGCCGGATCGCCGACACCCGAGTCGGCGACGGCACGATGATCCTCGCCTACTCGGTGATCTCCGGCTCACAGATCGGACGGGAGTGCCGCATCGGCCCTTTCGCGCACCTCAGGCCGGAGACGATCCTCGATGAGAAGGCCCGGGTCGGGAATTTCGTCGAGCTCAAGAAGACCCGACTCGGTCGTGGCGCCAAGGCGAACCATCTCGCCTACCTCGGGGACGCCGAGATCGGCCGGGATGCGAACGTCGGCGCCGGCACGATCACCTGCAACTACGACGGCGTCGCCAAGCACCGCACGATTGTGGAGGACGAGGTGTTCATTGGCAGCGACACGCAGCTCGTGGCGCCGGTCCGCATCCGGCGCGGTGCTTACATCGGGGCCGGCTCGACCATCACCCATGACGTGCCCGCCTACGCTCTCGCCCTCTCACGCGGTCGCCAGGTGATCAAGGAGAATTGGGCGAAGCGCTGCAGTCCCCGCGCCCGTCAGCAGAAGGACAAGGGGTCCCGGTCGAAGTAGACGCCGGGCGAAGCTCCGCTTGGCAGGCGCGCGTAATCCTCCTATATTGAGAGCCATCATGTGCGGGATCGTCGGGTACATCGGTCACAGGAAGGTCAGCGACGTTCTGCTGGACGGATTACGCCGCCTGGAGTACCGGGGGTATGACTCGGCCGGTATCGCCGTCATCAACGGGTCCGACATCCAGGTCGTCCGCAGCGCCGGCAAGCTGCGCAATCTGGAGGAAAATCTAAGGCTGACGAACCTCGAGGGATCGTTCGGCGTGGCGCACACCCGCTGGGCCACGCATGGCCGCCCGACGGAAGAGAACGCCCACCCGCATCGCGATTGCTCCGGCGCCCTTGTGGTCGTTCACAACGGGATCATCGAGAACTACAAGGAGCTCAAGTTGGAGCTCGCCGAGGCCGGTCACAAATTCAAGACCGAGACCGACACCGAGGTCATCGCACACCTGATCGAGCACGCCCTCTCCGCGAACGGCGGCTCCCTCGAAGAGGGTGTCCGAGTGACCGTCCCGCGCCTGCGGGGCTCCTACGCGTTTGCCGTCGTCTCGGCCGGCGATCCGCGCAAGATCGTCGCCTCGCGAAACGGGCCGCCGCTGGTGGTCGGCCTCGGCAAGGACGAGTATTTCGTCGCCTCCGACGTACCGGCGATCCTGCATCTCACGCGCGACATGTTCTTCCTGGACGACGGCGAGCTGGCCGTCGTCACCGATTCGGGCGTGGTCGTCACCGACCATGCCGGCCATACGGTGGCCAAGACAATCCAGCGCATCACGTGGGATCCGATCATGGCCGAGAAGGCCGGTTTCAAACATTTCATGC
>JAPUIN010000176.1 GCA_027297005.1 Acidobacteriota bacterium | reverse complement strand
CGCGCGCCCTCCGCAGGCACATGTACTTGCCGAGTCTCAAGCACCCGGTCATTGGCGATGTGCGCGGCCTCGGCCTGATGCAGGGGGCGGAATTCGTCGGCCCCGGCAAGGAGCCGGACCCGGTGACGACCTCACGGGTCGTCGAGGCGGCGCGCCGGCGCGGCGTCCTGATCGGGAAGGGGGGCATGTGGGGGAACGTACTGCGTCTCGCCCCGCCCCTCATTGTGAAAGACGGTCAAATCGACGAACTTCTCAACGTGCTCGACCAGTCGCTGACCGAGGCGACCGGCAAATCGGGCCGCGCCTGAACGGCAGACGATCCCGGAACCAGACATGACGAACGATCCACGCGACAAGGATACCCCTGCGCCCGATGGTCGAGGGTCCACGACCGGTTCAACGCGGTCGTGCGCCGAGGCGATCAGTTCGGCGGTGGAGGATAAAGAGTCCGCCCCGGTCCTGGGCGGTCTGCTGTCCGGGATCGCCCTGGCGCTGGCGATGTTCCTCGAGGCGCTCGGCTACGGCATCGTGGCTCCGACCCTCCCGTTTCTGGCGCGGCACCTCGGGGCCGGGGAGATCGGTATCGGTTTCCTGGTGAGCGTCTATGGCGCCATCGGGCTCGTGATCGCGGTGCCGACGATGGTGCTCGCCAACCGGTACGGTCGGCGTCCGACGATCCTGTTCGGCCTCGCGGCGCTGACGGTCGCTTCGATCGGCTTCGTGTTCGCCACGACTTACCTCTGGCTGGTCATCGCCCGAGCCATCCAGGGGGTCGGCGGGATCGCGATCTGGGTCGGCGCCCTGACGATGGCGGGGGATCTGTCCCCCGACTCGAAGATGGGCCGCTCCCTCTCCTGGATCACGGGGGCATGGTCGCTCGGCTTCGTGTTAGGTCCGGCCATGGGTGGGCTGGGGAACGTACAGACTCCCTTCATTATATATGCGGCCCTCTCAGGGGTCGCCTTCGTGGCCGGCCTGTTCGCCCTGCCCGAAAGCGGCCGATCGGGTGTCAGAACGACCTTCGCCGGGATCATACGGATTCTGAAGAGACCAGCGGTGCTCGCCTCGGCCGTTGCCACCTTCACCCTGGCGTTCTACTATGGCGCCGTCGAGGCGTTCCTTCCTCTCATGGTCCATGAAGTGGGGGTCGATAGGATCGGGATTGGAATGCTGTTCACCGTCGCCGGGATTCCGAGCATCTTCCTGCCGCGATTGACCGGCTACCTCGCCGACAGGATCGGGGATGTCCGCCTGATTGTCTCCGGGATGGTCTTCGCCGCCGTGCTCAACGCCTCCTTTCTGCTGCTCTTCGGCAAGGTGCCTCACTGGGTCCTGTTCTTTCTTGTCGGCCTGGTCGAGGTGTTCGTCTACGTGCCAGCCGCCGCGCTTCTCAACCGTGGCATCCATCGGGACGACCGCATCTTCGCCACCGGATCCCACAACTACGCCTTCAACATCGGTTTCTTTCTCGGCCCGGTTCTGGGCGGATTGCTGATCACCCTCGGCGGGTACGTGATGCTGTTCTCCCTCCTGACGGCGCTGATGATCGCGACCATCTTCGCCGTGCTCGCCACGCACGCCGGTGCGGCAGGGCGCGCCTGACCACCGAAACGTCCCAATCGCTTGCCGCAAATGTCTGTGGAACCTACATTCTTCGTTGCGATGGCCGTAGACGAAAAGGATTCGGGACGTCGCGGCGGTGCGGGGAAGGGCGCTGCCGCTCAGGATGCCTCGGGCGAGAGAGTCCGCGCGATCCCGGCGATCCGCGAATCGGGCAACGGCTCGCGACCCAAAAGATTCCTCTTCATCTCTAAATGGGCCCTCATCCAGGACCTCGCGTGGGAGGTCCGCAAGGAAGGGCACGACGTCCGCTACCACATCGTCTCGAAGGCCGATCGTGCCGTCGCCGACGGCTTCGTCGAGAAGGTGGAGCGCTGGGAGGACCACAAGGAGTGGGCCGATGTGATCGTCTTCGACGACTGTGAGTTCGGTGCCATCGCCGACCGGTTGCGTCGCGACGGGAAAACGGTCGTCGGAGGCACCTCCTACACCGACAAGCTCGAGATGGATCGCGACTTCGGGCAGGAGGAGATGAAGAGCGTCGGGATGACCACCCTGCCGAAGTGGGACTTCGACTCATTCGACACCGCCATCGACTTCATGAAGGAGAACCCGGGGCGTTACGTCATCAAGCCGAGCGGCCGGGCGCAGAACGAGAAGGTCCTCTCCTTCGTCGGCCAGGAGGAGGACGGCCTCGATGTTCTGACGATGCTGCGGCATTATAAGAAGGGCTGGGCGTCCAAGATGAAGGTCTTCCAGTTGCAGAAGTTCGTTGCCGGCGTCGAGATCGCGGTCGGGGCGTTCTTCAACGGCACCGAATTCGTCCTGCCGGTTTTTGTCAATTTCGAGCACAAGCGGATGTTCAACGACGAGATCGGCCCGCAGACGGGAGAGATGGGGACGGCCGGGTTCTGGTACCCGTCCAATACGATCTTCCAGCAGACCCTGCTCAAGATGAAGGACAAGCTGGCCGCCTGCCGCTACACCGGTTACGTCGACATCAACTGCATCGTCAACGCCCGCGGCATCTATCCGCTGGAGTTCACCTGTCGCTTCGGCTACCCGACGATTAATCTTCAGATCGAGGGGGTCCTGTCGAAGTGGAGCGATCTGCTGACCGGCCTGGCGAAGGGGGAGCCGGTGAACTTCCGGGTCAAGAAGGGGTTTCAGATCTGCGTCGTCGTGGCGGTGCCACCGTTCCCTTTCACCGACCTCGATACCTTCCGGAAGTTCTCCGAGGATGCCGCCGTCATCTTCAAGAAGCCGACCCCGACCGGCGTCCACCCCTGCGATGTCCGGCAGGTCGACGGTGACTGGCGGCTGGCCGGCAGCTCCGGCTACGCCCTGGTCGTGACCGGCTCGGGCTCGACGATGGGGGACGCCCGGCGCGAGGCATACAACCGGATCAAGAACATCATCATCCCCAACATGTTCTACCGCACCGACATCGGTGAGCGCTGGTATCGGGAGGGGGACCTCCTGCAGACCTGGGGCTACCTGAACTAGGCCGTCCGGGCCGGCGCCCCCTGGTCCCATCCCCTTGACTTCCCGTTTTCGATCACCATATTGAAATCGCCGCCTGGTTGACCCGGTCGGTCCGGCCGTTCGTCAACGGCCCGGTTTCCCACGTAGAACGGGGTGAATTCGGCCCCCCCGGGGAGCACGCATGGCGCACGGTCTGGCCCGCGATGGACGATCCGGCCCGCAGCCTCTATCATCCGGCGTCATGCTCAGCCCTGAAGAGGTTTCACAGGAGAAGCCCGGCGCTCTGATGAGCATCTGGCTGGCGATGCGGTCCTGGCGGACGGCGTCTGTGGTGCTGCTGTCGTTCGCCTCCGGGCTGCCGCTCGGCCTCGTCTGGATCGCGATCCCGGACTGGATGCGCAGCGGCGGTGTCGACATCCGGATCGTCGGGCTGATCACGCTGGCCCACGCCCCCTGGTCGTTCAAGCTGCTCTGGTCGCCGCTGATGGATCGCTACCGGCTCCCCTGGTTGGGGCGCCGCCGCGGCTGGATCGCGCTGGCGCAGATCGCGCTACTGGCGCTGACCCTCAGCCTGGCGGGTCTGGGGGATCATCCTGACACCCCCTGGGTCCTGATCGCGCTCGCCTTCGCCATCGCTTTCGCATCGGCGAGCCAGGACATCGCCTACGATGCCTACACGGTCGACGTCCTCAGGAGGGAAGAGCAGGGAATCGCCGTCGGCGCGAAAACCGCGATGTATAGGGCCGCCATGTATCTGGCCGGTGCGTCCACCATCACGCTCGCCAGCATCTATTCGTGGCCGCTCGTGATCGGGCTACTCGCCGCCTGCTACATTCCGATGCTCATTGTCACCTGGAAGGCGCCCGAGTCGAACGGGGCCGCGCAGGCGCCGAAGAGCATGAAGGAGGCGGTCTGGAATCCGTTCCTCGGGTTTCTGGGGCGACACCGCGCGCTGGAGATCCTCGCGTTCGTATTCTTCTACAAATTCGCTGACAACCTGGCCGAGGCGCTGCTGCGGCCGTTCCTCGTCGACATGGGGTACTCGGCGACCGATCGGGGCGTCGGTCTCGCGACGATCGGCCTGTTCGCCATGCTGGCTGGTGTTTTGCTCGGCGGCGTCCTGACGACGACGATGGGGCTCGGCCACTCCCTGTGGCTGTTCGGGTTCCTGCAGATCTTCTCCAACATCGGCTACGTCCTGCTGGCCCGATCCGAACCGGACCGGCTCCTGATGTATGGCGCCATGGCGTTTGAGAATGCCGCCAAGGGTCTCGGAACCGGCGCGTTCATGGTGCTGCTGCTGCGGATGACGCAGAAGCGCTTCTCCGCCACTCAGTACGCGCTCTTCTCCAGCCTCTTCGCCCTGCCCCGAATCATCTCGGGGCCGATCAGCGGCTTCACCGTTGATGCCTTCGGTTGGGAGGCGTTCTTCTGGGGGACGTTCATCGCCGGCATCCCCGGATTGCTCCTGCTGCAGCGCTTCGCTCCGCTCGGCACGCGGGATCCGCAGTTCACCATCGAAGAGGTGAAGGACCGCCGCCGTCTCACGCCCCGGCAACTTTCGGTGCGCGGCGTCGTGGGCGGGATTGCCGGCAGCCTCTTCGCGACCGTCTGCGTCGCCACCCTCAGTGCTCTCGGCGCGATGCGATCGGATGCGGTGGCTGGATTCGATCTCGACGCCGCCCTCGCCAATCTGGCGAATCCCGCCGACATCGGCGGCTGGCTGCAGTTGATCGGCATCCTCACGTTTGGTGCCATCGTCGGCCTGATGACCGCCGCCGTCTTCGCCGCCCGCCACGGCGAGGCTGGCGAGATCGCCCGCAACGCATCGTCCTAGGAAGGTATTCCCGGATCAATTGTTTGATCTGCCCGAACGGCACGCTGAGGCGATTTCGGGATAGAACACCCCTCTCCCGAGTCCCGGCTGTTCCACAAGATGGAGGAACGGCGGGGAAATCCCCCCGATCTCAGAGTTCACCGTTGACAGCCCACACAAAGCGTTGTAACTATAAGGATCACGCAACGGAGAATTGTACCATGCAGGTATTCCGGCTCAAACAGCTCGCGGTACGTTACGTAGCGTAGCCCAGCTCCGGGAACGCCTGAGATCTCCGATCCCGCACACAAAAAATCGAAGGCGTTGCTGACGGGGTAATTCCCCTGCGATCCTGAATCAGAACCGAACGCAGGGGGCCGATGTGTCTTTTCGGGACGGTCGTGCATGCCGTGGGGTGGCGAAGTGAGCTCGCAGTGCTGTTCACGGAGAGGTTGAGTGCTCGAGAACACGGATAAAAAGCGGTCGCTGAGAACCGGAAAACCGGTGAGGAGGCCGGTCCGCCGTGGCGCCTCCTCGCGCCCGGAGCAGGCCAAGGGGCGCAGGGCGCGGATCGCCGGCGAGGTCGGCTGCCGCATCGATCGCGGCGTTGCGACCCTCACGCTTCGGCGTCCGTCGGCTCGCAACGCGATCACGATCGAGATGATCGAAGTGCTCCATGCCGGCCTCGATCGGATCGAAGCGGACGGCTCGGTGCGGCTCGTCCTCCTGCGCGGCGAGGGGGGGCATCTCGCGGCCGGGGCCGACGTCAAGGATCTCCTCCTGTCGATCAAGGACGGCGCTCCCGAGGAGGCCGATCACTATCTGATCCGGGAATATGCGCTAGACCTGCGCCTGGCGCGCCTGTCGATGCCGCTGGTGACGATCGCCGACGGCGTCACCATGGGAGGCGGGCTGGGGCTCGCCTTTGGTGGATATATCGTCGCGACCGATCGCTCCTGTTTCGCCATGCCCGAGTCGCGCATCGGCTTCCTGCCCGACATCGGCGCCACGCACGAGCTGCGCGCGCGGCTGGGCGGGGCGCTGGCCCGCTACTTCGCCTGGACCTCTGAATCGTTCGGCGGCGAAGAGGCACTGCGCTGGGGGTTCGCCGACGCCCTGATTCCGGCCGACCAGATCGATGCTCTCATCGAGGGTCTCGCGAAAGCGGCGCGCGGTGAGGCCGGGGCCGGCCTGGAGGGAGGGGCGGGGCTGGCGTTCCTCTCCGAGCGGGTTGCCGGTGGCGTGCCCGCCGCCGAGGGTCGCCGGGCGACCCGCATTGGCAAACGCCCCGACGACCCGCTTGCCATCATGGTTGAGAAACACTTCAGTCTCGCGACCCGCAGCAGCATTCTTCGTTCATTGCGCGGGGTGGCCGAGGGGGCCGGAGATGATGAAGAGAAGCGCTTCGCGCGACGGACGCTCGAGATCCTGGCGCAGCGAAGCCCCGTTTCGATCTGGGCCGCCGATCTCCTGCTCGGTCTGGACTACGAGGCGATGGCCCGGGACGCCACCGTGGGGAAGCCGGAGTGGCTGATTCATCTTGAGGAAGAGCTCGACCGCTCGTCCCTCGACGTGGGCATCCTCGCCGATTTGAGCCACCCCGGGCCGCGCGCGCTGGCGCTGGCGATCGAGTATCTCGTCGCGACCACCATGTTCCGCCTGCCTGATTTCACTGAGGGGGTCGGCGCGTTCAGCGACAAGCGGACTCCGGACTTCCCCTCGGCCCGCGAGCCGCTCGGTGTCCATCGCGCGCTCTTCCTGAGCCGTCCCGGCTGGGACCTGCTGCGCCACGCCGCGCGCCTCGCGCGCGATCCGTTCTGGCTCGACATCGCCCACGACCAACTCGACTGGATCCGCCCGCCGACCGAGGGGTACGACGACTCTGACTTCCCGCGCGTCCAATGGTTCGCCGACGGAACCCTCAACGCCAGCGTCGAAGCGGTCGTCCGCTGGGTTGCCGGCGGCCGGGGATCGCAGGCGGCCGTCCTGTGGGAGGGGGACCGTGTCGATTCCGAGAGGCGCCCTCTCGAGCAACGCTCGATCACCTACAGCGAGCTTCTTGACCAGGTCCGCGACTGCGCGGCGGCCCTGCGGGCACTCGGTCTGAAAAAGGGGGACAGCCTCGTTCTTTACATGCCGAACATCATCGAGACCTATGTCGTGCAGCTGGCCGCGGCGCGGATCGGGATCGTGTACCACCCTGTCTTCGCCGGTTTCGCCCGCGAGGAACTCAGCGACAGGCTGCACATGATGGGCGCCCGCGTTCTGTTGACGGTCGATGGCGCGTTCCGCAAGGGGGAGGTGGTCCAGTACAAGCGCGACTTCGTCGATCCGGCGCTGCGCGACTTCGTGCCGGTGAAGGTCGCCATGCGGATCGCCTCGGATCTGCTGGCGGATGGTGGCTCGGATCCTGAAGGACGGATCCTCGGGGGAATCAGAGAGGCGCTGCAGGATAAGGTGACGGTCGAGAAATGCAAGGTGCGGGCGCTGCTCGCGCGCGGGCTTGCCGTGGAGGAGGGATCGCCGGGGGCAGGGGAAACGCGCGGTCCGGAACGGTCGGCGCGCGGAGCGCTCGGCGTGATGGATGAGAGGGAGCGGCCGCTGGTCGAGCGGATCGCCGAGGCTGGACGCCGCCTCGACCTCGAGGAGGAGGCTCGCTCCGGCGAGGCGGACCGCCGGGGCATGGAGGCGCCGGCCGTCGGCGCGCCGATCCCCGAGGAGGAGTGTCTGGCGGAGGGGGGGCGTGAGATCGCGGCCACGTTCGCCGCGCGACTCGAGGCGGAGAGAAGCCCGGTCGAGACCGTGGTTGTTCTCCACCTTCTCGGGACGCGCACGGAGGGGGGGTGGATCGAGGGGCGCGACCGATCGTTTGCTGATTTCCTCGAGGCCGGGCGTGCGCAGAACGCCTCCTCGACGCCGGAGCCGATGGGGGCGGAGGACGCGCTCTTCGTCATGTTCACCTCCGGCAGCACCGGCAAGCCGAAGGGGCTTGTGCACACGCATGGCGGCTACCTCGCGCGGTTGCCGTTCCTGATCCGCAACGTCTTTGGTCTGTCGCGCGATCAGAGGATCATGACGGTGGCCGATCCCGGCTGGATCACGGGACAGTCATACGTCTGCTGGGGGCCGCTCGTGTATGGCATGACCAGCATCCTGGTCGGCTTCGTCCCGATTGAGGATCGCCTGTGGGCCGCGATCGAACGTTACCGGGCCAATTTCCTGAAGACCGGGGTGACCGGAATTCGCGCCTCGATGGGGGACGATCCGGAGCACATCCGTTCGCACGATCTGTCCAGTCTGCGCCACCGCGGTGGGGACGCGATGCTCGCCGAGCGCGACGACAGTCGATACACCTCCTGCTCGTGCGCCGAACCGCTCGACGCGGCCGTGCAGGCGTGGTGGGAGGCGCACATCGGACCGATGATGAACTGCTACTGGCGCACCGAGGACTCCGGACCGGAGACCGGCGCGTCCCCCGCGGCCCACCCGCAGGAGCCGGATGCCTCGGCGTGGCCCCTTCCGTGGTCCGATCCGCGCGTCTTCGTCATTCGGGACGAGGACGGTAACCCGACCGCGCCGCGCCCCGCGGCGTTTGGCGAGAAAGGGACGGCCTTCGTCCGTCATAACCCGGGGATCGCGCGCGGCACATGGGCGCGGCCGCAGACCGGAAATGGCGGCGCTCCCGATCCTGCCGCGTGGCGATTCGACCCCCGCTTCGGTGAGATCTACCACTCCGACGTCGCGGGCTGGCACAACACCGGCGACGCCGCCGTGCACAACGAGAACGGCACCCTTACCTTTCTCGGCCGCGACGACGAAGTGCTGAACGTCAGCGGCCATCGCGTCGGCACGCAGGAGATCGAAGGGGCGGTGCGCTCGCATCCGGCGGTCGCCAATGTCGCGGCGATCGGCATCCCCGCCGAGGTGAAGGGGGACAACCCGGTGCTGTTCGTCAAGCTGCGCGACGGTCACGAAGGGAGCGGCCTCCTCGACAACCAGCTGCGTGAGGCGGTGGCCGAGTCGAAGGGCTCGCATGTCGCGCCGGCGGCCGATTTCATCTTTTACGTCGCCAATCTGCCGACGACGAAGAGCGGCAAGATCCTGCGCCGGTTCCTGAAGTACGCGGCCGCGCTCGACCGCGACACCCTGGCCGGCATCCTCGAGAAGCTGCGCAATGAGAAGACGCGTGCCGGTCTGATCGACGCCGATCGGGAGACCCTGCTCGCGCTCTTCCCGACCCTGCAGCGGCAGAACCGGACGCTGCGACTCGGCAGTGTCGCCACAGTCGATCAGATGTCGGTGCTGATTGATGTTCTGCACGCCGTGGCGCGGCGACGCGAATTGACGGTGGACGAGCCGGCTGCGATCGGGGCGGACGCCGGGGGAGCCGTCGGCGCGGCGGCGGCCGCAGCCTCGGAAGCGACCGCCTATCGTCCCTATGCCGCGCCGGCCGAATCGATCTGCCTCCTGGGGCGCACCGATTTCCGTCCCGGCGTCGACCCGCTGCCGAGCGCACAGGAGGCGTGGGGGATGACGAAGGATGCCCACGGCCGTCCGGTCCACGGCGAGCCGGAGCGCTCGCTCGTGAAGATCATCGAACCGGTGCCTGCCGATCCCGAGCCGAACGAGGTGATCGTTCAGAACCTGTTCGGCGGCTCGACCCACAACGTTCTGCACGCGCTGATGGCCGATCCGGTGTCGCCGTTCGAGTGGCACCGCCAGCCATACCACGTTCTCGGCAGCGGCGCCGTCTGCCGCGTGGTCCGCTGCGGCCGCGAGGTGGATCGCCAGGGCCTGTTCGTGCCGGGTGATCTGGCGGTGAACTTCCCGGCACATTACCGCGTGCTCGACCCGCGCGTCTCCGAGGACGCCATGCACGCCGGATTCGAGATCCGGGGATTCGAGACGCCGGACGGGACGTTGCGGCCGTTCGACCGGCTGCTGGCGACACAGCTCCTGCCGTTCCCGAAGGGGCTGACGATGGAACAGGCAGCCTCCTTCATGCTGAACCTCGTGACCGTCTATCGCGCCCTCACCCACCGCATGCCGGTGCGTCGGGGGCAGAGCCTGCTGATCGAGGGGGCCACCGGCGGAACCGGGTCGCACGCCGTCGAGATCGGCCGGATTCTCGGGGCCCGCGTGATCGGTCAGGTCAGCAGCGCCGCACGCGGGGAGCAGGTGCTGAAGATGGGGGCGGCCGCCTTCATCGACCGCAAGGATCCGGCCATTAAAGATCTCTGGAGCGTCGTGCCGGACGATCCCGGCGCGTCTGCCGCGTGGCTGCGCGCGGGAGAGCCGCTGCTGGAGATGGTTCGCGATCGCAACGACGGGGAGTTGCTCGACGCGGTGATCTCGTTCACCGGGCGCCCCGCCTTCGGGCGCCTCGTCC
>JAPUIN010000175.1 GCA_027297005.1 Acidobacteriota bacterium | reverse complement strand
CGTGGCGGTGCTCGGCTCGACCGGATCGATCGGCGTCCAGGCACTGAAATTGATCAGCCACTTCCCCGACCGATTCGAGGTCGTGGCCCTGGCGGCCGGGCGGAACGTGGGCCGGCTGGGGCGGCAGGTGCTCGAACATCGACCGCGGCTGGTGGCGATCGGCGACCCGCGGCTTCGCGACGAACTGGAGGGCCCGGCACGGGAGGCCGGGAGCCGGCTCGTCGCTGGTCCCGAAGGTCTCTGCGAGGTCGCGACCTGTAGCGAGGCGGATATCGTACTGGCTGCGGTCGTCGGATCGGCCGGCCTGCTCCCGACCTGGGAGGCGCTGCGGGCGGGAAAGGTCGTGGCGCTGGCCAACAAAGAGAGCCTCGTCATGGCCGGGCCGCTCATGCGCGAGGCGGCGGCGCGATCCGGCGGCAGCCTGATTCCGGTCGACAGCGAGCACTCGGCGCTCCATCAGTGCCTGCGCGGTGAATCGATCGAGAATGTGCGCCGGCTGATCCTCACGGCATCGGGCGGACCGTTCCGCACGACGCCGATCGAGGAGCTGGCCCATGTGACCGCCGAGCAGGCCCTGAAGCATCCGGTCTGGGAGATGGGCCGGAAGATCACTATCGACAGCGCCACATTAATGAACAAGGGGCTGGAGGTGATCGAGGCGCACTGGCTGTTCGGCGTGCCGGGGGATCGCATCGACGTCATATTGCATCCTCAGAGCAGCGTGCACTCGATGGTCGAGATGGTGGATGGTTCGGTGATCTGTCAGATTGGAGTGCCCGACATGCGCGGTCCGATTCAATACGCGCTCGGGTACCCGGATCGCTTTGAAGGCCCGGTGGGAGCGCCGGATCTGACACGGCCGGGAAGCCTCGAGTTCTACCCGGTTGATCGAGAGCGGTTCCCGAGCCTGGCTCTGGCCTACCAGGCCCTCGACGCCGGGGGGACGGCGCCGGCGGTTCTGAACGCGGCCAACGAGGTCGCTGTTGAGACGTTTCTGGAGGGCGGGATCAAGTTTCTGAGTATCCCGGATATCGTTCGTGAGGTTCTGGACGCGCACACGGCGCGCCCTATTCGATCGATCGAAGACATTCTTGAGGCCGATCGCTCTGCGCGATCCGAGGCGGAGCGAATCGTCATGAAAGCGGGGAGAACTTGAACTGGATCAGCTGGCTCTGGGAAAAGGCGCTGTCCTTAGTGACCGTGGGGCTCTGGGAATACGCGCTGCCCTTCGTGGCCGTACTGGGCACCGTCGTCCTGTTTCACGAGTTCGGGCACTACGTCTGCGCGAAGGCTTTCGGGATCACAGTCGAAGTCTTCTCCATTGGTTTCGGAAAGAAGATCGCCTCGTTCACGCGGCGGGGGACCGAATACCGCATCGCCTGGATTCCGCTTGGCGGTTACGTCAAGCTGAAGGGGGAGACCCCCGATGAGAGCGGGGCCCCCCCGGATCCGGGTGACATGATGTCACGGCCTCGCTGGCAGAGGTTCCTCGTCTTCGTCATGGGGGCGGTGTTCAACCTGATCACGGCGCTCGTGCTCACGACAGTCGTGTTCATGAACGGCGTGCGCGAGCCGGCCTTTCTCTACGAGCCGCCGGTCGTCGGGGTGATCGACCCGAACTCTCCCGCAGCCGAAGCCGACATCCGGCCTGGCGATCGCGTGCTCAGCTTCGATGGCGATCCGGTGGATACCTGGAACGATCTGTACCTGCAAATCCTGCTTAACCCGCGGCAGACCAGGGAGATCGTCCTGGAGCGGGACGGTCGGCGGGTGACCACGGAGCTTGAGATCGAGGCGGACCGTAACGAGACCGGTGTGAGATCCCTGTTCCCGAACACCGGCGTCCTCGTCGGCGGTGTGATTCCGGGAATGCCCGCGGAGGAGGCCGGCCTGGAGACGGGGGATCGGATCGTCTCCATCGACGGTGTCGAGATGACCATCGTCTCAATCCTGTACCGGACGATTCAACAGGCGCCGGGGCACGAACTCGAGTTCGTCATCGAGCGGGAGGGGGAGACGTTCACGCTCACCATCGTGCCGCGCGATGAGGGAGGAGAGGGGAAGATCGGCATCAACCCCACCACGCCCGTCGTCATCAAGACCTATCCGTTCGTCGAGTCGATGCGGCGCAGCGTGCGTAAGAACCTCGACGACATGTTCATCGTCTTTGATGTGTTCCGCCGGCTCCTCACGCTGCAGCTTTCGATCAAGACCTTTTCCGGTCCGATCGACATCATCCGGATCTCGGGGGCCGTCGCGAAGCAGGGGTTCGTGCCGCTGCTGCAGCTGGCCGCCTTCATCAGCCTGCAGCTCGGCATCATCAATCTCATGCCGATCCCCCCGCTCGACGGCGGCCACCTGTTCACGATCACGATTGAGGGACTCATCCGGCGTGATCTGCCGATGCACGTCAAGGAGCGCATGATGCAGGTCGGATTCGTCCTGCTGCTCCTTTTTATGGGGACCATCATCTTTTACGACATCAGCAAGAACTTCTTCGGCTGAGCATCCCGGAGGCGGATCCGTCGTGTCGCCGGACAGCAGGGAACACAAGGTACTCTTCACGCCCGGCCCGACTGAGGTGGCTCCCGAGATCCTGAGTGCGATGGCCGAGCCTGTGATCGGCCACCGCACGACGGCGATGCAGGAACTGATCGGCGCCATTGTGCCACACGCGCGCAGGCTGTTCGGAACAGCCTCGCACGAAGTCTTCCTGACCTCCTGTTCGGCCACGGGACTGTGGGAGGCGGCGATCCGCAACTGCGTCGCACGCCGGGTCCTGGTGCCTGTCTGTGGGGCGTTCTCTCAGCGCTTCCATGAGGTCGCGGTCGCCTGCGGCGTGGAGGTCGATAGCCTCTCAATCGAGCCGGGGCGACCCATCACCGCTGAGGCGATCGATGCCGCGCTTCAGGGTGGTCGTTACGACTCGCTCGCCCTCGTGCACAACGAGACATCCACCGGAGTCGTTAATCCGCTCGCGGGGATCGCGGAGGTCGTGCGTCGCCACGACGACGTCCTCCTGCTCGTCGACGCGGTCTCCTCGCTGGGCGGCATGCCGGTCGAAGTCGATCGAAACGGGATCGACGTCTGCCTGGCCTCGGTGCAGAAATGCCTTGCGCTGCCGCCGGGGTTCTCCCTGTGCGCGGTCTCCACACGCGCCATG